>CAZUDG010000102.1:1212-5589 GCA_964618775.1 uncultured Lachnospiraceae bacterium
CTGAAGTTTCTTGATAGATAAATCTTATATTTTCTACTAATAATATTAAACATGCTACAAATATGATGCTCCAAATGAAAATATAAAATCTTTTTAAGGCTTTACTTTTCATTAAATATCTCCATTCCATAACAAATTAGGTGCTGAGGTCTCCTACTTAGTAAGCTGCAAGTTACTGCATATTGCTGCGACTTGTTTTTTATATGAATATCAGTCAACTTTTAATTTTATGCTTGTTCTCCTAGTTTTCTCAGAACCTAATTTATTATATGCATTATGGAGTTTTATGATTACAATTCAATGATTTTTTAATAAATTCTTTAGACATGCCCGAAAATTTATACATGCTTTTGTATAGTCAGGCAAAATAACTAAGTTTTAACTTGTCACTAAACAGACTTATTTTAAGGTAGGCTTCATCCTGTCTTAAGATTGCCCTAATCCTGATATTAGTAAGCAAAACATGAGTTTAATGCCTCTGATATTGTATATGAAATTCTCTTTATTGATTCATCAATGTTTTTTGGCGTTACAAACATATTGTGAATTATCTGCTCATTTATTTCATTATTAAATTGAGATATCTCATTTTCATTAAATCCTTGTTTAACCATAAATTGTTCCATTGTATCACTTACAATTGTTACAGCATCAACAACTGTTGGGACACCCAAAGCTATCACATCTATTCCTAGACTTTCTTTACTTATTTCTTGCCTATTGTTCCCAACACCAGAACCAGGACAGATACCTGTGTCGGTAATCTGGACTGTTGTATTAAGCCTTTTTACACTTCTTGAAGCAAGGGCGTCAATAACAATTACTAGGTCTGGGGTGGTTTCTTTGACAATTGATTTAATTATTTCACTAGTTTCCATGCCTGTTTGTCCCATAACTCCAGGAGAAATAGCACTTACATTCACTAGATTATTTTGTGTTTGAAATTCTTGTCCATATTCCTTTATTAAATGTCTTGTTATAAATAGATTGTCTACTACTTCTGGGCCCAGTGCATCAGGAGTCACTTCCCTGTTTCCAAGGCCAGCTACTAATACATTTTTGTGTTTAGTTTTATCAATTAGTTTTTCTAAATTACTCGCAATTTCTTTGGATACTGGTTCTTGATAACTTTCATCGTTTTCATCAAGTCTTGGGGCTTCAATTGTAATATAAGTCCCTATAGGCTTTCTCATAGCCAAGGAACCCTTTTTATCTTTAATTACAACTGTTGTAACACAAATGTTTGTTTCATCATCATAATCTTCTTTTAAAGAGACTCCTTCGATTTCCACATCATCATCTTCAAAGGTTTCTCTTACTTCAAGAGCCAAGTCGGTTCTAGGTATTATTGTTTGGTTTTCGGTGTTTTTGTCTGTTTGATTATTTGAGGTGTTAGTTGGGTTGTTGCCTAAATTTATTTTGTTTATCATAATCATTCCTCTCTTTGTTGCTATTATTTACTAAAGTATATACTCCTATAATTTCCATAAAACAAATATTTATAATATGGTCTTGCTGTATTATGGTCTTGTTATATTGCATTTTTACTTTTTATATTTCTTGTTATAATTTATCTTTAACCATTTTTTTTAATTTATGTATTGACAGAACAAATTCTGTGTACTAATATATTGTAGTATGTTTACATTAAACGTCCGTGTCCGAATTTAATGAAACAATTATTAAATTTATTAATATTTTGGAGGTGTATAATGGCTAATTTAAAATCTGCAAAGAAAAGAATTCGTGTTAATGAAAGAAAGACACTTAGAAATAAAGCTGTTAAAACAAGTATTAAATCTGCTATAAAAGGTGTTGAAGCTGCTGTGGCTGCCAGTGACAAAGACCTTGCACAAGCAAGTTTAACTAAAGCTGTATCTCAAATTGGTACTGGTGTTTCTAAAGGTGTTTATCACAAGAATACTGCTGCTAGAAGAGTTTCTAAATTAACTAAAGCAGTAAATTCAATGGAATAATCTTACTAACTAATTTAATTTTGTGCCTAAGCGTGAATAAAAAACTGTTATAATAAACTTAATGAGCTTAAGTTTATTATAGCAGTTTTTGTTTTATGCATATTTTATACTATTCCCTACCTAGCTAAAGGTCAGAATTTATTGTTTTCTTATTGTTAAATATCCCATATAAAAAAAAGTTAAAATACAAAAACCCAATAAAAATGTATACCAGTGTAAATAGGAGTACAATAAAGTGTAATATCTATCAAGAATCTTTATATCTTTTTTAGAAATAAAACTTATTACTATACCCATTAGAATTGATAAGACAAAAACATTTTTTTCATTTTCTCCTTAAACATAAACACCTATGTTTTTGTATGGTTACATCTTGTTTACCAATTGCAAGCCATCCTTATTAAGTTCATACACTTCATCACAAACTTCATTAATAAGCTTCCTATCATGAGACACAGAAATAATACATCCATCAAAGCCTTTCAATGCTTGCCTTATCTCAGGTCCAGAAAGAGGCGATAGATTCCTTGTAGGTTCGTCAAGAATTAGTACGTTGGCCTGTTTTAATATCATCTTGGAAAAATAAAGCTTAGCCTTTTGTCCTCCTGATAGATTCTTAGTTGGCCTAAACATTTCTTCTTTTGTAAGGTTCATACTTCCCAGATAAGTCCTTATTGTGGTAATTTCCTCTTTATCTCCTGATTCACTAATAAAGTCCACTGGATTTGTTTCTGGATTCATCATATCCACATAATCTTGTGGCATATATGCTACTTTAAGGTTGTTTTCTAATATATTATTATAAATCAGTCTCAATAATGTTGTTTTTCCAGAACCATTTTCTCCAAAAATACAGATTTTTTTGGGTCCAAAAACTTCTAGTTTAATATTTTCACTTAACAACTTACCTCCTGCAGTTAATTCTTTTTGATGAAAATCTACTATCTTTTTACCACTTGGTATGGCAGTAATATCATGAAATTGAATATTTATACTTTCTTCATAATCTGGTCTCTGAGTCATCTTTTCCTTTTCACGCTCAAACCGTTTACCCATTGATTTTACAGAATGCATTTTCTTCTTTAGGAGCCTTGCTCCCGCTGGATCTTGCCTTGATATGCGGTTTTGCCCATGCTCTACCTTTTGATAAATCTTACGATATTTGTCCATTTGTTTATTATATTCTTCTTTATCTTTTTTTGCTACTTGTTCCTGATGAGATATACTTCTGCTGCGCTTATTTACATATTCACTATATCCCATTTTAGCAATTGTATAATGTGGCTTGGATTTACGCATCAATTGTTCGAAGTGAATAATTGTGTTTGCACAGTTTTCTAAAAGGGTTTCATCATGAGATACAAATATAAGAGGAATGGGAAGGTTAAGAATAAATTGCTCTAGCCATTCTACAGATTTAATGTCTAAATCATTAGTGGGTTCATCAAGTAATAAAATTGTAGGTTTTTGCATCATAATACAAAGTAAGCCAAATTTTATTTTCTCACCACCTGAAAGCTGATGCAAATGTACTTCATCAGATATTCTATCTTCATTAAGTTCCATTTGATCAATTAAGTTATAAAAATCTCCATAATCAAAAGTAAATGCAGGAACATATTTATCAAAATATGCTGCAGTAGTTAAATTCCGATTGTTATCATCTATTTGTTGAGGTAAATAACCTATAATTTCATCTGATTTATAAATTTCACCTTTTATATCAATATAGCTAGAAATAAGTGTTTCATCATATATAGCCTTAAGTAATGTGGATTTGCCATTACCTTCTTCGCCTATTAATGCAACCTTCTGATTTTCAGTTAGTGAAAAGTTGAAACCTGTAAGCATCATTCTTAAATCTTTCCTTAAATATAGCTCTAAGTCTTTTATTACTAACATATAGTCTCCTTCCTGGTTGCATTAATTTTAGGTAAATAAAAAAGCCTACTGTTATCGTAGACTTAAACCTATAACACTTATCACAGATAATAAATAGCAAAAACTTTAAAATTTTCCTTGTTCATTATAATTAGCAAGAAAAATCAAAGCTAAATCTATTTTTAAATAAGCATATATTATCTACTCAATATAGCAACCAAAAATAAGTCCTTACGGACATTATCATTCAGTGTTATGTTATACCATATTGATTAGTTAATCATGCTTTCACTCCTTAGTTTTATGCATAATGAGCACATCTTCTATCTTAACGCACATAAACGCACATAAAATTCATAATTTTGCTTTATGAAAATATTATAACATGCTTTGTTTTTTTATACAATCCATATTTAATCTCTATTGTTAATGTGATACTCTTAATATATGCTAACTTTATTATAATCTGTTCAAATTAATTTTGTACCAATCTTATGGTACTCTTCTGGTACCAGGTACC
>CAZUDG010000103.1:0-5223 GCA_964618775.1 uncultured Lachnospiraceae bacterium
TATAATACCCTCACCAGATAAGCTACTGTCTGGGGTGGAATACTTCTTGTTTGCCAGTTTGCGTGTTCGACTCTTACCCTTTGACCTGGCCTAAGATTTCTTAAAGATATACTATTTCCATTTCTATTAAAAATCTCTGTATCGTCTGTTATTACAAAACGTTTTAAATCCACAATGTTTCTAGGGCTTCCAGTATAGAGAAATCTATTTCTTAA
This sequence comes from uncultured Lachnospiraceae bacterium, assembly GCA_964618775.1. GTDB lineage: Bacteria > Bacillota > Clostridia > Lachnospirales > Lachnospiraceae > JAAYRG01. The sequence continues at coordinate 216 of CAZUDG010000103.1, forward strand.
ATCAACTTGCATTACCATACCAGTTGTAGTTTCTCTATTTCTATTTTCTTCAATTACAGTTATTCTATATGCCCTTGCTTGTGGGGGAATGCTAAAAGTCATAGCTGCGGAGAATACTGCATCTACAACCATTCCCTTCCTTAAATCTCTCAATCTTAAATTCCTTCTCCTATTATCCTGAATAATCGTGTTCTGGTTAACCACCAAGGTAACTAGTTCCATATTAATAGTATTAAAACGATCTGGAATTCCATATGATATTGTTACATATCCCATGTTCCTAGTTATTCGCACTTCTTCTATTATTGCAGCCTCTGCCCTAATTACATTTCTGTTAGGTAGACGTCCTGTTTGAGTTGAGCTTAAATTTTTATCCATTTAATTATCTCCTGACATACTATATAATATTATAATATGACTCATTTTGATAATTGCTATCGTTTTTCTGCTAGTATATATATTTTCGCAATTTCTGCTTGTTTATGAGGATTTTATAATTAGACTGAAAATCCTGAACCTTGGTACCAGCTACCAATTTACAGTATATTTAAAACCTGCTATTATTTTTTTATAAAAAACGACAAAAGTTTAGTTTGACGAATGAGTAAATGAAACAATAACTTGGCTAGCTATCGCGCTAGCGATTTGGTACAATTAGTATAATAAGTAAATATATGAAACATTAAAGGAGTGCGTACACTATGAGCAAAGAACACAAACATAACATTTCCAATGACCACTGTCATCATAGAGAGAACGAGGGAACATCTTGTATTTCTTTGGTACCTATATTTAATCATTTAGAAGAAGATCAAATGAATGAAATTATGCAAACAATTAGACACCTTAACTTTAAAAAGAACGAAATAGTATATAGCGCTGGAGATGAATCAGATACACTTTACATTGTAAACAAAGGGAGAATTAAACTTTATCGCCTTTCAGAGTCAGGAAAGGAACAGGTTCTTGGCTTCTTGAACCCTGGAGAGTTTACTGGTGAATTATCTTTGTTTAGAGAAGGAACATATGAAAGATTTGCTGAAGTAACTATGGATACTGAGTTATGTACCATTAACAGGAGAGATTTACAAGAATTCTTAGTAAAATATCCTTCAATATCCTTAAAGTTATTATCTGAATTTTCAAACAGGCTAGAGGAATCAGAAAAGCAACAAACTAGGTATGCAACAGAAAAAGTAGAGACAAGAATTGCACTTTTTATTGTAGAAAGTCTAGAAAATGAAAATTCTAATATGGTTGAGTTACCCATGTCTAAAAAAGACCTGGCTTCTTACCTTGGAACTACACCCGAAACAGTAAGTAGAAAGTTAACAGAGCTTGAAGACGCAGGATATATTGAAAGGCTTTCCAATAAGCAAATTAAAATATTAGATTTAGACGGGTTACTATTGGTATAAGGTGAAAGTATGTTAATATACATAAAAGAAGGTATATCACAATTATGGTATACCTTCTTTTATGTGAAATATATCTATGGTTTTACCAGTAAAGTATCCATATTTTCTAGACTATTTATACATTTAATAATTGCTTCAATTTAAGAAAGGGATTCATGAAAAAATATAATATGTTAAAAGATCATCCAGGAAGGTCATTGTTAGCATTTGCTCTTCCAATGATGTTGGGAAATCTTTTTCAACAATTTTATAATATGGTTGATTCAATAATAGTAGGAAAGTTTGTTAGTGAAGATGCACTTGCTGCAGTTGGAGCATCTTATTCACTAACAACTGTATTTATAATGATTGCTATAGGCGGTGGTATAGGTTCATCAGTTATTGTATCCCAGTACTTAGGCGCAAAAAGATATGACAGAATGAAAACTTCAATATATACCGCTTTAATAAGTTTTTTTATACTCAGTATATTTTTGTTTATATTTGGGCTGTTAACACACGAAAACTTATTAAGAATGTTAAATACTCCTACAAATATTTTCTCAGATGCTTCTTTGTATCTAGAAATATATTTTATGGGACTACCATTTTTGTTTATGTACAATATATTATCATCAATATTTAATGCCCTTGGCAAATCACAAATACCCCTTTACCTACTAATTTTTTCCTCAATACTAAACATAGCTCTCGATTTATTTATGGTTATAAATCTTAAAATGGGAGTTGCAGGAGTTGCAATAGCTACGGTTATTGCTCAAGGAATATCTGCAGTTATTTCATTTATAATCTTGATGAAAACAATTAAAAGCTATGACACGAAATCAGAACATATAAGGGTATTTGATAAGAATATGCTTATGAAAATGGTTACAATTGCAATACCTTCAATGCTACAACAATCGATTGTTTCCATTGGTATGGTATTGGTTCAGTCTGTAGTAAACGGCTTTGGATCCTCAGTTTTAGCAGGATATTCAGCAGCAAGCCGTATACAGTCAATATGCATTGTTCCATTGATTGCAGCAGGCAATGCTGTATCCACATTCACCGCACAAAACCTTGGTGCAGGACAAGATGATAGGGTTAAGGAAGGTTATAAGGCTGCTTTTAAGATAATCATCTCACTTTCAGTAGGACTTGCCATAATTATTGCGCTCTTCTATAAACCTCTTATATCAGTATTTTTAGATGTTGATGGTGGTTCATTAGCATATGAAGTCGGGACTAGTTATATGAAATTTATTGGATATTTCTTTGTATTTGTAGGATTAAAAACAATTACAGATGGGGTACTACGAGGTGCCGGAGATGTTTTTGTGTTTACTCTAGCTAACCTTATAAATTTAGGAATAAGAGTGTCTGTATCGTATATGTTTGCGCCTTTAATAGGAGTCCAAGCAATATGGTACGCTGTTCCTCTAGGCTGGGCCAGCAACTATATAATATCATTCTTATATTATAGAACTGGTAAATGGCGTGGAAAAGACTTGATTGGTAGATAAAAGGTACCTGCACCATGAACTTTTTGTGAACAGAAATGTTCATGGTGCAGGTACCGGTTTTGGTTTTAGGTACTTAGCTTGCAAATTGAATAATTAAAACTTCCACTCCTAACTGGTCTGTTTGGTTTCCACTCTTGATATCTTCTTCAATATCATTACATAAAGTTAAATTATGCTTTAGAGTATCCATAGAAAGCTTTCTTGCTTGAGTAATATATTTACTAACAAAATATGGATTAATGCCTGATTTTTTACCTATCTCTTGATTGCTGTGTCCTAATTTACTAAGCTCTTTTATTTGTATAAGTATTTTAAATTGTCTTGATAGTAAGAACAAGGTTGACATAGGACTTTCTTTTAATTCTAGCAAATCATAGTAAAGATCTAGGGCATTCTCAATATTCTTGACTGTGATTGCATCAATCATTTGAAATATTTTGCCTTCTGTCTGCTCCACACATACTGCATCCACATCTTCATTAGTAATTACATCTCTCTCATAGGCATAAGAAACAAGTTTTTCTATTTCATTCAATATATTAACCATGTTAGATCCTGTTTTCTCTAAAAAATAAGTCATGGTGTTTTCTGTTATCTTTTTTTTATCTTTCTTTAATAATGTAGCTACCCATATTCTTAGATTTCTTTCGTTTAATCCTTGAAATTCTGTAACTGTACCAAGTTTTTTTATTTGCTTATACAGTTTAGTTCTTTTGTCTACTTTTTCTTCTACAAATATTATATGAGTAGACTCTGGTAAACTACTTAACTTGTCAGATAAGAGGTTTTGAACTGAAAAGAAATTACTGTTTTCAATGATAATTAGTCTTTTATTATTAAAGAAAGGAAGGGTCTGTGCCACATCTATTACCCCTGTCTCATCAACAGATTTCCCCTCATAATAATTGTAATTCATAGTTAAATCATCACCAATAATTGCTTGCTTTAAATCATCTTTATACATTTTCCTTAAGTAATCTTCTTCTCCATATAGCAAGTAAAATTGTGAAAATTTATCTTCTTTTATATGTTTTTTTAGGGTATTCATTAAAACTCCTTAGTCCAAAACTTTTGTTAGCATTAATTTCTATTCTTATAATTTCTGCCCTTATAACTACTTTTGTATGAGTTTGACCTATTATTAGTAGTAATGCGGTTGTTATTGTTATTATTTTTGTTAACATCAATAGCAGAATCATTTGCATCACTTATTTCTTCTATATGATTCTCAGCATCTGGCTTAAGAGAGGCCCACATAGACGTACGATCTTTTCCCTTGGTTTTAATATCAAGGAAATCAAACTTACTAAGAAATTTAGATAATTTCTTGTCTCCATAATTCCTAACATCAAAATCAGGATATCTCTTTACCAATTTACTACCTAGCTCACCCATATTCATACTTTGATCTTCTGAGTCAATATCACTTAACATCTTGTAAATAGTTGATTTTATCACATTAATATCAGTCATAGTTTTTGAAGAATCACCATTTTCAGAGACTAAGTTATTATTTTGCTTGTTATTTGCTGTTAAATAATTATCTGCATATATTAATGAAGAACCTTCATTAGAAATAACAGTTGATGGCTCTGAAGCGTTTTCTGAGTTTTCACTTTGTGCTAATACATCAAGATACTTGAATTGATTACATGCTACTATAAATGGTTTTGGAGTTTTCTTTTCTCCCATTCCTACAACAAACATGCCTGATTCACGTAATCTAGATGCCAATCTTGTAAAATCACTATCACTTGAAGCAATACAAAATCCATCTATATGACCTGAATATAGAATATCCATCGCATCAATAATCATGGAAGCATCAGTAGAATTCTTACCTACAGTATAACCATACTGTTGTATTGGCGTTATTGAATTCTCTAATAATACACCTTTCCATGAACTAGCATTGGGCTGAGTCCAGTCCGCATAAATTCTTTTATAGGTTGCAACTCCATAGTCTGTTATCTCATCAAAAATAATATTAACATATTTGGATGAAACATTATCAGCGTCTATTAAAACTGCAAACCGTTTATCTTCTACCATAATTCACCTCCTTTTATTTTAAGAAAAATATCT
>CAZUDG010000104.1:0-5063 GCA_964618775.1 uncultured Lachnospiraceae bacterium
CTTAAAGGGTCTGTAACCCCATCCATTTTAAAGCTTTCTTCATATGCTTTTACCTCGCAATCTCTTTTAAAATCTTGCCATCCTTCCTTGCATTTACTTTTATTAATCTTGCTCTTTATCTGCTTAATACTAGAAATGTTGTTTTCCTTTACGTGTACAACAGGTGTGATTTTGTTATTAATGCAATGATTAATCCATACACCGTTGCATGCTAGGGCATCATATACAACGATATCTAACAGCCTATTATATGTTTGACGCATTTTTTCAAGCAGTCTTTTTGCAACAGTCAGTTCGCCTTCAGCTTTTTTACTGCTATCACTCGAACCTTGATAAAGTTCAAAATCTATTGTGAGCCTCGGGTGGCTTCCTACTATAGACATGAATACTGCATTGTGCGCGTTGTGTATCTTTCCATTTTTCAATGTTGATTTGCAACATTCAGGGCAACTTTTTATATTACTTCCAAAGTTACGGGTCGTAACAGTTATTATATCACAACATAAAATGTTAATAACCCTTTATTCATCAGTGTTTCATACACCCTGAGAGTCATTTTAAAACATATATCATATACTTTTGCGCATTAGTACGACTTCTGCTAAATAGTACCCCCCCTACAAAAAGTCCTCCTAGACTTATCGTCTAAGAGGACATAAAACACACTCAAATATTCTTCAATAACCGCCCAACCCTTTGTATCTACGCTATTCTCGCTCTATCCTTACAACCGTCTCAACGTGCCTTGAGAGTACAATAGAGATGTCGTAGGTATCTATTATCCCCTTGGTGGAAGGGTATGTTTCGGAAATAGTTGCCTGGCTAGACCATTTTTTCGGCAATTTATCACTTTCTTTTGCGTTACAAGCCAAGCGAACTGTAATGAATAAAACCTTCAAAAGTGTATTTATCTTTTGAAAGCTTTATTCATTACAATTTGAACCCACAAATGACATGTCATTTTTTATAAGCAATCTTCTGAGCTGCATCTATAGTAGTATTGTTTTCTATATAATAGCTTATTCTATCCTCTATTTTTACTAGCCTTTCCATATCTTCTTTATCCCTTCTATTAAACTCCCCCTATCTGTGCTTCCTCTTTTAGTATATCTTTGCCATCTCACCTCTTCCATACTATCTATCTTTATTAATTCCATATTTGTTATCTTATTACTTATTTCTAGATAACCTCCTACATCAATTGCCATTATATAATTATGATTCTGTTGTACTTCACAAGGTATTCCATATCTATATTGTTTATCCTTTATTACAAATACCCTACTACTAATTATCCTATTTGCATTTATTAATTCATCATATTGCTCTTCTGATACAAAAATATAATCGTTACCGACTATATCTTTTTTTCTATTCCTAGTTGTATACTGCTTAACTTTCTCTATTGGATACCTTTTCTCTACCTCATCATATCATTTCATCCCATATTTCATAATGGTTCTTTAATCAGACTGTCTCCCTAACCAATATGCTAGAATCTAATCTGTACCTTAGATACTATTTCATCCCATGTTTTATTATCATTATTAATCCCTTTATAACGCTCTCTAAAAGCTTGAGCTGCTTCCGTCATTTTTTTAAGAGCATTGGGAGGAAGCTGTTCAACAGATAATTTCTTATCCTCTATCTTCATTTTTTTAGCACTCGCTACCTTTCTCCGAACCTCTTCCAAGTTGGCATATACCTGTTCTTTCATATTTATTGCATTAACTAATTCTTGGGTATGATTTTCATAAGCCTTATCTAAAGCCTGCAACTCTTCTTCTTGGGTTAATCTTCTATAATGTCCTGCTTCTCCATTTGAAGGATCCGATATCCATACTTCTCTTGTTCCATCAGCATATCCTTTTACAATTTCATCATACATGCGGGTGTATGTTTTCAGTAAATTGTTTGCTTTCTTCTCTATGGTCCACTCCTCTTTAGTTTCACTAAGATTCTCTTGTTCAATTCTATCGAGTTCTCTTGCTTCATCGAACATTTTATAATGGTGGAAACCTTCAATATCAATGACAACATTTGATGGAAAGCTCTGCTTTAGTTGAACCACTTCCTGAAAACTTTGGGTATTTCCCTTTCCAATTTCTGAAATATTTTTTCTATAGATTTCATAGCCTATTTTAGAAATAGAAACTGAATCCTGCCCCTCTGTAATATCACTCTTAAAATTACTTGCTCTACTACCTTTAGGTGCTTTAGAATATTCAGAAGCATCTAATATGCTCCAGTTGCTTCTCCCTTGTATCCTCATAATATCCCCCTTTATTAGTCTTCCCTATTATAGTAAGATGTCATTGTCTACAAATACTTTTCACGTGCTTTCAACTTATTTCATTAAGAATAATCTCATTTACTTGGATATTTTGTATTTTGGGCACATCCTCCATTGAAACATCCATGGTAGTTTCATAATATTTCCACTCAAATTGTGACCAACTAACCCCCTCTTTATAGCGATCATCATTACTCATACTACTTTCATCATACTTCAGTCCTAATAATATAGACATATATTCATCAAGTGCAACCCTCAATGCTTCTCCTTGCTGCTCTGCCACTGCCATATCATGTTGCATGATATATTCCTTATATGCAGCCTCTCGCTTAGCTTCTGCCTGTTTGTCTATTGAAATTAGTTGGTTTTTTACATCATCTGATAATTGTATATCCTTGCCATTTATTGTAATATAACCTCTTGATACAGCCCTACTTACCATTGCACTGTCCTTAAAATGTATAACATATGAATTCTCATTATTACCCTTAGTTATTTCAAGGCTATCCTTACCAGAAGTTGCACTCATCTTTGTAGGACTTTCCTGCAATTTATATGCTTCTAATGAAATTTCCAAAGAATCCATTTTTACTGTGCTAATAGGCTGATTTGAACTAGCATGTTTACTACTTTGACTGCTGTTAGTAATTATGGAGCTTTGGTTACTATATGCATTACTTACCATAGAATTTATCCTCATGTGGCACCCCCCCTAAACTATATATTTCTACAATTGAATGCTTTGCTACCTTATTTCTTGTAATGCATCAATTGATTCCAATAATTTCTTGCATCTGACATGCTATTATTGACCTTCTTTTTCGCTGCATCTGCACGGTAATTTTGTCCTCTTGTATCATATTCCTCAAATGCATTACCTGTATTCTTCAGTACCTTAGCTAATGTCGTAGAATTTAAATTGTTTTTTAGAATATCAAATTCTTTTTCAAAATTCCCTGATTCCTTTTGATATTTACTTTTTGTCCTAGCTATAATCTCTTCCCTTGTCCGATATTCTTGGGTGCCCTGTTCTGGATCATAAATAACATGAGTATGGGACTTTCCATTCTTTGTATATGTCGTATATATTTTTTCTGTTATTTTTATTGGCTCTAATGTCATCGTTTCAACTAAATTCTTTCTTCCATTTACATTAAAATGTTCATACTCATTAATTAAGTCATTAAATCCATCTCTTGCTGTTTCTGGAACAAAATTTTCATTAAAATACTGCAAAGCCCTTGTTGATGACGTTATCATAAATGCCGATTCAGTATCTAAATCTTTATGCCCATCTCGCCCATTTATTGTATCTAATCCAAAAGTAATGCTTTTAAGCATGTCATTAAATTCATCTATTTTATCTTTTGAGGTTTTATCTTTTGACATACCATCATAAGCTCCTGTTTCTTTTAGAAATTCTGTAAATACCTTATATTGATTTGCTGTATTTTCATTAAATATATTATCATATTCTCCATTTAACGACTTTCCAGAAAGTGATGAGCCAGGATATATTTTAATGATAAAATCTTCTGCGCTTCTAAGTTCTGTACCTATTTCAGCTCTAGCTACCATTTTATTATATTCATCTTTTGCTTCTTGGCTTATGGTTATGCTATCCTGATTCTCATTGGTTATTGATGTTTTGTGCGAATCAAGAAGCTGTTGTGTTTTTAGTGGATCATTTGGTTTACGACTAGATAAGCTTAACTCTTGCATTTGTGCCAAGTTTCTATAATTACCCACATTTTGTATCATGGTTCCCTCTCCATCCTGTTATGCGCCCTAATTATTTACTATTATGTATATTGATTCCAATCTATAATTAAAAAGGATCTTTGCTTTGTATTTTTCAATTATCTAAATAATAACTAATATTATTTAAGAAGTGGCAAATATTTCAAATTATTGTTCTACTTCTTCAAGTTTATTTTCTTGAGATATTTTATTTTCCTTTGTATTGTTCGTTACACTAGATTTATCTTTCTTATCCGTATCTTCTGGAATAACTTGTGATTGGTTATTCTCCGTAATGTTTTCAGCTAGTTTGGTCAATTTTTCACTTACTTGGGAAGCAAGATTTGCTGATTGCTGATCAAGCTCTTTAACTTGTACTTTTTTAGATTCTATGGGTCCATTTCCTGTTTTAATTTCTGCTTTTAAAATTCTTGATTCAGCATCAACTTTGGCCTTAACAGAAGATATAACTTGTGCTTGTCTTAAATCAGATGAATGACTTACTATGTTTGTTAATCGCTCATTTTCGACTTCTTCTTTTGTCTTGGGCTTGCTATAAATATCTACTTTCTTTTCTTCTTCTTGTTTTTTTGTTTGTTCAGCCATACTTTTAGCAATTTGTTGATCAAGATTTTTAATTTGTTCATCAAAGCTCTCAAGCTGACTTTTAATGCTATCTAATGTCCCACTTTTTTCCAGGGTACTACTTGTTAGCTTTTCTTTTTGTTCTATTATACTTTGTCTTTGTTTCACAAAACTCTCTATCATACTGTTTTTTCTACCCATAGGGCTAATACGCACAGAGTCCTTTTGCTCAGGGCGCATGTTATTTTTTGCTTCAACTCCATCTTTCGATGGGGTTTGGTTGGTACGATAAACATTTGAAAAGTTATTTTCTCGGCTAATATTTAAGTTGACGTACACTATTCATCCCCCTTCTTGATTTTTAAATGCCACTTCTTAATATACATATCGGCTCTCCTGTTAAAAATATAAACTACAGCACATTATAGAAGTGATTCCCATT
>CAZUDG010000105.1:0-5048 GCA_964618775.1 uncultured Lachnospiraceae bacterium
TATCTTCAGGAACCACATTCATAAAAACCTTGATTGAACTGATAAATTCTGGAACCGTCTTATAGAGTATAAATATAGCAATTGAAATCGATAAAATAGGATCAAGTATATACCAATCTACAAATCGTAAAACAAAGGCCACTATCAGTACTGCTACCCAGCCTAGTACATCTTCTAACATATGAAGAGTTAGCATTTTTTCATTTTTGCTTTTACCTTTATACATCAAGTAAGCTGCAAAGACATTTATAGCAATAGCAAACATAGCTAAACCAAACATACCATTGTAATTAACTGGTTCAGGATTAATTAATCGTGGAACACTTAGAATAATCATTATTGTTGAACCAGCAATTAATACTATACCAGTAAACAAAGAGCCCAGTAATGAGAACCTACCATACCCATCAATGTATCTATGATCAGGTTCTCTAGTTGATATCTTTTGCAATGCCCATGAAACTCCTATTGAAAATGCATCACCAAGATCGTGAACGGCGTCTGCCATTATTGCATAACTATTAAACAAACCTCCAAATATAAATTCTATAATAGAGAAGAAAAAATTAAGAAAAAATGCAATTCCAATATTACGAGTTGATTTGTTTTCTAAATTATAATGATTATGATGGTTATCATGGTGATTATAGTGTTTATTATTGTCATTATGCTTTTCTACCATCTTAATTGCCTCCTTACAGTTTTCTCTCCCATAAGTAAATACTAAATCTATTATTTGATATACATGATTATATGTTCATAATACATGTAAATGTATAATATGTTAAGTATAAAATCAAAATGTTAAACTTTTTATAAGCACTTATATTTCTTTTTGTACCCTTATACAATAATATAAAATTTTTCATTCTGTAATTGCATAAAACCCCTAAACAATATACAATAATACTAACAGTACATTTAGCAGTACCATACTATAAAAATGAAGACAAGAAGGAGACAATTATATGGGTTTTTTATTGAATTTAAGTGGTCCATTATTATATTTTTTTATATTTGCTGCTAAAACCGTTGAGGTTTCGATTTCAACAATCCGTTTAGTATACATCAACAAAGGCGAGCGAGTAAAAGGGGCTGTACTTGGAGTTTTTGAAGTAATGATATGGGTATTAGTGGTAAGCTCTGTTCTCAATAACATTGCAGATGATCCCTTTAAAATAATCACCTATGCTGCTGGATTTGGACTGGGTAATTATCTTGGTGTATACATTGAGTCTCAAATTGCCATTGGCCTTGCATCCATACAAGTTGTTGTAAATCAAGGGTTTGGTAATACTCTAGCAGATTCCCTTCGTGAACATGGGTTTGGTGTTACAATTCTAATTGGTAAAGGTAAAGATGATAGTGAAAAAAGGCTTTTGTTTGTTCAACTAAAAAGAAAAAAAATACCTGTAGCCATTAAACTTATAAGGGAAATTGATCCTACTGCATACATCAGCGTTAATGATGTTAAGTCCGTTGTTGGTGGCTATATAAGGAAGTAATATTACTTCCTTATAGTAAAAAAAGACCCAAGAGCTAATTTGATTAACCACGATAACATCCAACTTGTTGGATCACATCATACATCAAATTTGCTTCTGGATCTTTCTATATTTTCTTATACTTTAAGAGCCATACCTATACCAATAGAACAAAACCCCCATTATGGTTTTGCCATCCATAATTTCTCCATTGTTTACCTTTTGTAAAATCTTATCAAATGGCTCCAGGCAGAAAGTTAATATCTCGTCTCCATCTAATTGTTGCTCTGATACCTTCTTCAGATCTCTTGCAGCAAAAATATGAACTTTTTCATCTTGCCAGCCAGGTGAAGAATAAGTAGATGTTAGAAGTTCCCATTCATTTGCTATGTATCCTGTTTCTTCTTTAAGTTCACGCTTTGCAGCCTCTAAGGGGCTTTCCCCTTCATCAATGAGTCCTGCAGGAATCTCTACTACATCTCTATCAACTGGATATCTGTATTGATTAACAAGTAGCAACTCATTATTATCATTCACTGCTACAATAGCAGAACCTTCTTTATGAGTCACTACTTCTCTTATAGTTTTTGTTCCATCCGGAAGTTCGACATCGTCATAAAATACATCAATTATTCTTCCCTTATAAACATCATTTCTAGATAGCTTTTTCACAGTATCGCCCCTTAAACTACTCTTATCTTACTCTCAAATCAAACCCTTGATCACCTACAACATTTAATATATCCTGACGTTTTGTGGCTTCTGTACTATATCTTGTTACTACCTGATCACTAAAACAATCCACACGTTTTTCTGCATCCCTAAGGTCATAATAGGTTTGCATCTCTTTATCATAATCCTCAAGCTCTTCCATATAATTATCAAAGATCTTATAATTATTATAAAATACCCTAAGGTCCATATTCATTCTTGGTTTTAATTGGGGTTCTTGATTTGGGTAACCAAGACCAAGACCTAGTGCTGGAAATGTTAGTTCTGGTAAATCAAGTATTTCACACATTTTAACTGGGTCATTAAGAATGCTACCTAAATAGACAGTCCCAAGATCTAAAGACTCTGCAGCATTTACTACGTTTTGGGCCATTAGACAAGCATCTGTAAAGGATGCTAAGAAATGATCCATACCTTTAACATTGCTTAAGTTACCACCTTTTTCTTTAAGGATTTGATAGTTACGCCTTTGATCCACGATAAATATAAGAAGCTCTGGAGCAGTTTCAACATATTCCTGACCACATATATCTGCTATTTCCTTCTTAATAGAAGGTTCTGTTATACGTATTATTGAACTTGATTGCATACAAGTTGAAGATGCTGTTCTTCTAGCAACTTCTATTAATTGCTCAAATACCTTTTCAGCTATATCCTCATCTTTGAATTCACGTATTGTGCGATGCTCTAATTGTGTTTGAATGGTTTCATTAATATTGTTTTGTTGATCCATTTTTAACCTCCCCTAATGTTATCTCAATAGTAATTATTAAATTAATACTTATTTATATTTATAGTTCTTATGCTTATCTTCTTTGTCTTTTTCTTCTTTTGTGCCGTCTACAACCATATCTTCTGTCTTGAATGTAAAAATCTCATTAAAAGATTCTAACTCATCTTCATTTTGAGGTTGGGGACGAACCACACCTGTTTGTTCTGTCGTTCCAGAATTAAATGCCAGATCATATTTGTCATTGATATTATACTTATCATCATATTTATTGTGACTATTATGTCCTCTAGAGTTTTCAATGTTCTTCTTCATATTACATCTCCTTTTTATAATTTATATTATTAGTATGTCAAAAAAGGAAATTTTAATGTGTTAAATTTTCATACCCCTGGATGTACTGAAGTTCCTGAGTATACTGAAGTTCTTAATTTGTCAGAATTACCCTACAGTTGATAAAGCTAGAAACTAACTTGATTTAGTCTAAATGCTTCTATCATTTCTCCTGTTAAAGAAAAATTACCATTGTGCTTAGGAATATCATCTCTATTTATCCATATACCAATTGATAACTCATCTTCATCTAAATGAATTGTATCGTCTCCATCTAACTCAGCAAAAAATCCAGCCAACAAAGAATCTGAAAATGGCCATGGTTGGCTTTTATAGTATGAAATGTTTTTTAACTTTAGCCCTACTTCTTCCATAGTTTCTCTGCGAACTGTTTCTTCTAGGCTTTCACCAACTTCATTAAAGCCTGCCACTAAAGCATAATTTTTATATTCCCTACCTCGATATTTTGTCAAAAGTAATCTGTCCTTATCATAAATCCCTACTATAATACAAGGATAAATAGTCGGATATACCCTCATACCACAGGATTCACAATATAACATCCTTTCCTTGCCTGACTTTTTCAAAGGCTCCTTACATTTACTGCAATATTTATGGTTTTCATACCAACGATTTAATTGCCAACCTATAACTCCCGCAAAAGACCTCCAGTATTTCTTCTCTTCTCTAAACCTTGTTTGGCTCACATAAGTCCACCCCTGCAATTCATCTAATCCCTCTTCTTCCACAAGATAATAATTTAATTCATCTATGGTGAATAGAAATTGTGCTTCTTCAATAAGATGTGGGTGACTTGTATAAAAATCAGCAAATGATGGATACCATAACTTGTCCTTATCCTCTTTAACTAATACATGGTCATCTTGATAAGCTAAAAATAGATCATTTTGATTTGCCTTTTTATTTTTGAATTCATTATTAAATATCCTAGGTTCGATATCTTGTAGCATTGTGAACACCCCTTTTATCTAATCAATTAAGTATGTATATACATAATCATCCATGTAGTATCCATGGTCGATATCATTTTTTTCTTCGCCTATTCTAGTAAAACCTAATCTTTCATACGCACTTATAGCTAAATCATTATATTTGTTAACATTCAGTACAATTGAAGGAAGTCCTAATTCTTTTGCTTCTTCAATTACAAACTTAAGCATATCCTTAGATATCCCTTTTCCCCTGAAATCCTTATGTAAATAAAACTTACTTAAATATAAATCTGTCTTTCTTGAGCAAAATGAAATAAACCCTAGACTTTTATCATCTATATCTCTAACAAAGTAGTACTTGTATCCTTCTTCTAATTGCTTTTTTACCCCATCTACTGACTGAAACTTATCAATCATATAATCATTTTGTTCTTTACCTAATAATGGTTCGTAATATTCTTTAACTATTGTAGAGGCTAAAGCAGACATTTTCTTTATTGCCTCTTCATCAGACTTCTTAACTTCTACATAGTTATAATTCAAATTATTATCTCCCTTAGCTATTATTGTAGTTTTTATCACAGTTTTCATTATTTTATTAACGTTCTTGTTGTATGTATATTATATACGATTTGGATGCCAATCTCCATAGTCATTTACCTTTAATATTTTTGCAAAAAAGGACACTTATAATGAATTAATATCTTTCATTATAAGTGTCCTTTTTATTCTACTACATCTTACTACTATATCAAGTTACTCAAACTAAAACACTACAGGTTGAGCAATATTTTGAAGCATCTGTACATTACTCCA
>CAZUDG010000106.1:0-4988 GCA_964618775.1 uncultured Lachnospiraceae bacterium
TCTAAAAACTTAATCGAAGTAGATGGTCTAAAATTTAAGGACCTTAATGGTAATGGAATACTTGATCCATATGAAGATTGGAGGCTTTCTCCCCTAGAACGTGCCAAGGATTTAGTTAGTCAGATGAACCTTGATGAAAAGGTCGGAATGATGATGATCACTACTCAGAACATGGGTAAATCATTAGAGGACAAGTCTAAGACTAGTCATGACGGTGTACTTAATGAAGAATATAGAGATAGTAAATCAAGCATATTCGCAACACAAAAAGAATATGGAAACACTCGTACAATTGAAGAATTAAACATGAGACACTTCATCTTAAGAGATAATCATAGTGAAGTTGACATCGCTGAATGGATGAATGCAATGAATGAAGTTGCTGAAGGTACTAGACTAGGTATTCCAGTAATAGTTACATCCAACTCAAGAAATGAAAATGCCGAAAGAACTTTCGGTATGAACGACGCTGTAGGAGTATTTTCAACTTGGCCAGGTACATTAGGACTTGCTGCTGCTGCTCAAGGTGAGATTAATAAGGGTGGGGACGCACAGATAATCTCGGATTTTGCTGAAACCGCTAGAAAAGAATGGGTTGCTTCAGGAATACGTAAGGGTTATATGTATATGGTAGATGTACCAACCGATCCAAGGTGGCAAAGAACTTATGGAACATTTGGTGAAAATGTTGATTTAGTTTGTGATGCTACAAAGAGATTAATATTAGGTTTCCAAGGCCAAAAATTAAGTGAAGACTCTGTTGCTTTAACTATGAAACACTTCCCTGGTGGAGGTCCTAGGGAAAACGGTTTTGACCCTCATTACGAAGAAGGTCAATACAATGTTTATCAGACTCCTGGTTCCTTAGCAAAATATCACCTCCCACCTTTCCAAGTTGCTTGTGATTATAAGACAAGTTCTATCATGCCTTATTACTCTATTCCTGCAGAAGACAAGAGTGCTTCTCAAGAATACAAGAGCCAAGAAGTAGAATTTGAACCATATGGTTTTGCTTTTAATAAGACCTTTATCCAAGATATCTTAAGGGATGATATGGGCTTTGAAGGTTATATTAACAGTGACTCCGGTATTTTAGATATGATGGACTGGGGCGTTAAGCACTTAGCAAAAGAAGATAAGGCGGCTTTGGCTATTAACGTTGGAACAGATCTTATTGCAGATACTAATGAAACATTTTGGATTAAACAAGCGGTTGAAGAAGGCAAGATTTCTGGAGAAAGAATCGACCAAGCTAATATTAGATTATTAGTTGAAATGTTTGAATTAGGCCTATTTGATAATAAAACTTATGTGGACCCACAAGAAGCTAAACGAGTTGTTCAAAATCAAGAAAACTGGGATAAGGCTTATAAAGCTCATCAAAAATCTGTAGTAGTATTAAAGAACAAAAATGATGTATTCCCATTCGCTAAAGGAACCAAAGTTTATATTGAATTTCTTCATAAAGAAGCTGACAAGGCTGTAAATTATGAAAAAGAAGCAAGAGAAATCGTTGATAAGTATAATAGCCTAGAATTAGTTGACAATGCTGCTGATGCTGACGTAGCTGTAGTACTTATTTATCCTAAATCAGGAAACTACTTCTCAGCAACCCTAGGACTTTTAGAATTAGCACTTTGTGAAGATAAAGTTAATAAAGCTATAGACGGAAGTGAATATACAGATACTACAGTTGCCAACATTCATAGAGTTGCGCAGCTTAGAGAAGAGCTCGATAAGACTGGCGGCAAATTAGTAATAAGTGTTAACACTGTTATGCCTTGGTTATTCGATAGTATTGAACCGCTTGCCGACGGCCTTGTAGCTAACTTTGAAACACTAACTGATGCTCAATTCGACGTATTTACAGGACAAGTTTCTCCAGTAGGGGTTCTTCCTCTTACACTACCAGCTAGTGCTGAAGTAATTGCAGTAGATGAAAACTTCGAATGTGTTTCTAGAAACGATGTACCAGGATATGATAAAGATCTCTACATGCCTGATGGAATGAGGTATGCCTATGTAGATGAAATGGGTAATGAATATAAATTTGGATTTGGACTAACTTATTAAATGATTTGGAAGGAGGTTAATAATGGCAGAAACAATTGGAAATAAAAATCTGATATCTAAACTTTTTGAAATATTAGGAGGAATCTTTAAACCTATACTTCCAATTATGATTGGTGGAGGCTTGCTACAAGCTCTTAGAGATATCCTTCTTATGACAGGAGTAATAGAACAAGTCTCTTCATCCTATATATTTTTAAATGCCCTTGGAGACTGCGTGTTTTATTTCTTACCTATATATTTAGCATTTTCAAGTGCTAAGGTTTTTGGAGCTTCTCCTTTTATGTCAGCTGCTATAGCAGGATTTTTGATGTATCCTGAGGTAACACAGCTATTCGAGTGGTCTAAGGCTGTTGGCTGGGATTTGACTCTATTTGGATCAATACCAGTCACTTATAGTAGATACCCTTCTAGCGTATTGCCAATAATTTTAATCGTCTATTTCCAATCAAAAGTTGAGCCTTTTGTTGAAAAACATAGCCCCACACTCTTAAAGACTATCTTAGTCCCACTTGTTACTATGTTTGTAACAGGAATCGCAGGTCTAGTAATAATTGGGCCAATTGGAACTTGGGTAGGTAACTTAATGAATATCCTAATTACTTTCCTAAATGAACGGTCAGCTTGGGTGGTGCCTACTCTAATGGGAGCTTTTACCCCACTTTTAGTAATGGCAGGGGCTCATTATTCAATCATACCAATAGTAACACAAAATCTTGCCCAACTAGGATATGATACAGTTATGTTACCAGGAAATCTCGCTTCAAATATGGCCTTAGCTGGGGCTTGTTTTGCAGTTGCAATGAGAACAAGACGAAAAGATTTAAAAGGACTTGTTTCATCTTCTGGAATTACTGCCCTATTTGGTATTTCTCAGTCGGCCCTTTATGGGGTTGTAGTTCCACTTAAAAAACCTCTAATCTATACAATAATTGGTGGAGGCGTAGCAGGATTTATAGCTGGAGTTACTCAAATTAAGGCTTATTCTATGGTAACTCCGGGACTACTATCTTTAATAAGTTATGTATCAGCTGATGCCCGTATTAGCAATTTAATCTTTGCTATAGTCACTGCTATAGTAGCCTTTGTTATAACTTTTGCTTTGACATGGATCTTAGGTTTTGAGGACTTCAAAGATGAGAAAGTAGCTGATGAAACAGCAGTTGTGGAATCAGCAGTTAACGATACAATTGCAGAAGAATCAGCCAACAAAGCAGAAAACACAACAGGAGTATAAACTATGAAAAACAAATTATTAAAAGCATTTATTCTTTTAGTCTTTTCTTGCTTAAGTCTTGTAGCTTGTTCTGGTCAATCAAAAGATTTTAATTCATTTGCACCATCGCCTACATCTGAGCTTGGTCAGGTCTTTAAGATTGACTCTAGCAATTTAATTAAGATCAATGGTGGAAACATTGTAGAAGGCCAAGGAAACGACATACTTCTAGTGAACTACTCTTGGACAAATGAGGGATCTAGTGCAGATACAACTTATGACAACTTCACATTAACAGCTAGCCAAACAGGTGTAGTACTAAAACCTACTTTAGAGCCTGTAGAGGATGCAGATATACTAGTTACACCTTTGCAACCAGGAGAAACTTATGAAGGAATCCAGCAAGGTTTTGTACTAGATAGTAATGAACCCGTTACTATTTCAGTTCTAGGTAGTGATATCTACTGGATAAAAGACAATAAGCCGGTGAATACCTATCCAGTTAAGGTTGAGATGAATTTAGATAATATTATTAATAATTAAATTACCAAAAATTATAATAAACTTTAGCAATTAGATTTTTATATATTAAGCATTGTAGGTATTTGAGTAAAACGAAAAGGAGAAGAGTAATAACACTTCTCCTTTCTTTAATAAACTGGTATTCTCTTTTCATCTCTTACTTCATTCATAATTTGGGTTACGTTTGCAATGTTTATAATTTCTTTAAGAACATTTCCAATTCCAAATTCGTTTTTGTTGACTAAGATTACCGTTCTTGTAGCATCTTCAAGTTCTTTGGTAAGTTCCACTTCTTCATATTTGATTTTGTCATAGATTATTTGATGACTTAGAACATCAATGTTATAAATTGTTACATCTATATTTCCTTGAATTATCTCAGGAATCATTCTTGTATACTGGTTATTAACATATTCTACTTTCTTATCCTTAAACACATCTTTTGTAAGTGCATAATGGTCTGGAGAATTGGGATCAAGACCCACTCTAATGACTTCCTTATCCTTATAGTTTTCATCTGTAAATATAAGAGCATATCCACTTAAATAGGTATAAGGCTCAAACTCCATTAAGATAGAAAGATTATCAAATTCTTTTATTATGTTTAAAGCTGAGCCTTTGGCCATGGTAGCAAAGTTATACTTGTTTGCTAATACCCCTTCTGCCCTATTCTTTGCACCTTGCATATAGGCAAAATGAAATGGAATATTCC
Organism: uncultured Lachnospiraceae bacterium; assembly: GCA_964618775.1. Taxonomy (GTDB): domain Bacteria; phylum Bacillota; class Clostridia; order Lachnospirales; family Lachnospiraceae; genus JAAYRG01. The sequence continues at coordinate 4,521 of CAZUDG010000106.1, forward strand.
TTTTCTCCATTTCAAGATAGATTCCTGTTGCAAAACCTTCAATTCTCCTTGTATATGGCAGTGGAGACGCTCCTGTTAAAGTCCTCCAAGAAGCAAATTCTAAAAGCTTTTTATAATCAATATTTATCAAAAACGTACCTAATACACCCCTTTTTTCAGTATTGATTGCCTTTTCACTCTCTAACAACTGAAAACTTTCTTGCACAACACCTCTAGAACACTCGAATTTCTTTGTATAAGAGTCTATAGTTTCAATCCGATCTCCCTCTTTAAAATTCAATAGTTCTCTAGAAAGTTTCGTTGTGACTATGCCCTTTTTGTTAAATAGTTCTATCTTGTTTTTCATGTTAATAACCTTATCTTTCTTGTCTATTTCACTAATTCAATTTTCTCATATGATTTTAATCTTTTATAAATAGACTCATTGGTCTTATACATCTTTTTATATATATTATCATATATATCTTG
>CAZUDG010000107.1:0-4861 GCA_964618775.1 uncultured Lachnospiraceae bacterium
CCATTTGGGTCTTACTTTTTCTCCTTCTGTTGATGTTCCATTGTCTAAAATATCTTCACACATATTTATAAATATATTATCAGCTAAACTCATATAGCTCTCCTTTACTGTACATACTTTGAATATTAATATAACTTTTTAATTCATTTAATATCGATTTACTTTACTAATATATAGTATTAAGTTTACATATAAATTATATTTAATGCAATAACAATATTCGACAGAAATGATTATAGTCAGGTTATTGAAAATAATTATGGCTGTTTATTAAGTAAATTTTCAATTAAATTAACTTTAAACCAAGGAAATAATATCTATTCTTATGGTAGATTCTTACAAGGGATTGTGGTATAATTACTTAATTTAAAATTAGCAAAGGAGTTTTGCCTATGAGAGTAGATATTAAAAGTACAAATACAAATTGGTAACTTGTGAATATTAATAAAATCTTTGTAAACCATAGTTCTATCAACTCTTGCCAAAACTATAAATAATTTTAAGGAGGAACTATATGAATATGGAACTAGCAATTGGTATTATTCTACTTATCACTTACTTTGCCCTAATTGGATATGCAGCCAGAGGCGGAAACCTTATGGTCGGTTTCCTTATAATGGCTGTTATTTGGATAGGACTGTGTATGATAGGTGGCCAGTTAACATGGGGAGATGCTATGACCAACATCTTACAGGGTGGACCTGAAAGTTGGGGAGCAACAGCCGTTAACGTTATTTTTGGAAGCTGGTTTGGACGAGTACTTGTTGATACAGGAATCGCAGCAAAGTTAATTAGAAGCGTTACTGAACTAGGCGGGGATAATCCTGTTATAGTAACTATTTTATTATCAATAGTATCTGGTATTATTTTTACTTCAACATTTGGAGCAGGTGCTGTTGTGGCAATCGGTATTATCGTACTTCCTATTCTTATGTCTCTAGGAGTATCTAAATCTCTAGCAGTTACAACTTATTTAATGAGTGTTGGTAGTGGTATGTACATTAACACTGTTCTATTTAGTCAGATGCAAGCTATTTTCCCTGATATGGTGTATGGCAATAGCTATTTAACTTGGGCTTTCCCTGCTATGGCAATTCAGTTAGTTATTATTGCTATAATGATAATTTTCAATATGAGACCTAATAAAAAGAAAAAAAGAAAAGCTTGGGCATTGCAAGTAAATCATAATGATCCTGATGAAGCAAAGGAAATACCAGCAATTGCACTTATTACACCCATTATTCCAACTACACTTTCTATTGCTTTTGGATGGTTAACAATTCCAGCCTTTATTGTGGGTGCTTTATTTGGCCTTTTAATTACAGGACATTTTACATCCTATAAGGATGCAACTCGAATAATTTCAAGCACATTTTATGATGGTGTAATTGACGTTGCTAGTTTGTTAGGTTTCCTATTTATCTTACCTATGTTTAATAGGATTGCTGGAGTTGCTGCTCCTTTCTTCGAACCTATTCTTGGAGGAATCTTACCAACATCAACTTCTGGACTTGTAATTGCATTTGTAATACTAGCACCTTTAGGTTTATTCCGTGGTCCATTAACAATATTCGGTGCTGGGGCTGCAACAGTAGGAGTTATCAATGCCATTGGTGCATTTGAAACACCTTTCCTATTTACTTTAATGTATGTTCCAACTATCGCAATGAACTTATCAGCCTGTCCAACTCAATCTTGGAACTTATGGGCACTTAACTATAGCAAAGTTTCCGTTAAAGACTTTATGAAAACTGGAGTTATTTGGGCATGGATTATTTCTGCAATCAACTTGATTCTAGTTTATTTCAATTTCGGATAAGGAGGAAACTATGACTAATACAGTAAACAATAAAGACCTAGAAAGAAAAGTTAGAGTTGGTATCGATGTTGGTGGTACTAACACCAAGGCTGTTGCTATTGATAATGCAACCTACCAAATTATCGGAGTAGGTATAGTACTAACAACCCATGATGACGAGCTTGGAGTTTCAGCCGGAGTAATTAACTCTTTCAAAAAATGTTTAGATGAAAATGGTATTGATGCTAAAGAGGTAGTTTTTATTGCTCATTCAACAACACAAGCTACTAATGCTTTATTAGAAGGTGATGTAGCTAAAGTTGGTATTATAGGAACTGGAAAAGGCTTATTTACAGGTTGGCTTTCTAGAATACAAGGCAGTATTAAAGATATAGTTCTAGATAAATCTGGTAAAAGAAAAATTGCAACAGCTTATAGATATATCGATAAAAAGGATTTTAACGAAGATAGTATTACTAAAACAATAAAATCCCTAGTAAGTGAAGATTGTACTGTTATTGCAGCAAGCAAAACCTTTGGCGTTGATAACATGAAAGAAGAAGGACAGATACGTGATATTGCTAACAATTTAGGTTATCATGCAACTTGTGCTTCTGAAATTTCAAAGTTATATGGCTTAACTAGAAGAACAAGGACTGCAGTTATCAACTCTTCTATTCTTCCAAAAATGATTGATACAGCTAATTCTACAGAAGATGCCGTTAAAACTGCTGGCATCGATGCACCTCTGATGATTATGAGAGGTGACGGCGGTGTAATGGATATAGAAGAAATGAGAAAGCGTCCTGTACTTACTATGCTTTCTGGTCCAGCCGCTTCAACAGTTGGTGCTCTTATGTACCTCAAAGTATCTAATGGTATCTTTTTCGAGGTTGGTGGCACATCTACAGATATAGGTGTAATTAAAAATGGTAGACCTATGATTGATTATGCTGTAGTAGGTGGTCAAAGAACAATGGTTAATTCAATGGATGTTCATACAGGAGGCGTTGCTGGTGGATCAATGATTAGAGCAAGCGGTAGCCGTATAGTTCATGTCGGTCCAAGATCTTGTCACATCGCTAATCTTTCTTATGTTGCATTTACTGAACCTGAAAAGATTGTAAATCCTAAAGTTGTTCAGATTACTCCTATGGAAGGAGACCCTTCAGATTATATAGCCATTGAAACTGAAGATGGTTCAAGATATGCATTAACAACAACATGTGCAGCTAATGCCCTTGGCTATGTAGAAGAAGGAGACTATTCTTATGGTTACCCTGAAAGTTGTAATAAAGCTTTTGATGCTCTTGGCCAATTCTTGGGCATGAGTGGAAAAGATGCTGCTTCAGGTGTCTTAGATAATGCCGCTGATACATGTATAGAGATAATTGAGACCCTAGCAGACAAACATAAAATCGAAAGAAGTCAGGTATCCCTTGTTGGTGGCGGTGGTGGTGCAAAAGTTCTTCTACCTAGAACTGCTGAAAAGTTAGGATTACAGTATCAAGTAGCAGACCAAGCAGAAATCATTTCCTCTATCGGTGTTGCCTTGGCAATGGTTAGAGATACTATAGAAAGGGTAATACCAAATCCAACTCAAGAAGATATTATGAAGATGAGACAGGAAGCTACAGACTCTGTTATACAATCAGGAGCAACTCCTGATTCAGTTGAGATACAAATTGAAGTTGATACACAATCACAAAAGGTTAGGGCTATTGCAACTGGTTCTACTGAAATAGCAACTCAAGACCTTACTAGTATTGTTGATGAAGATGAAGCTAGAAGACTATGCGCTGAATCTATGGAGGGTGTTGACGAAAAAGATATTGAACTTATTGTTTCCAATGAGTTTTACTGGGTATTTGGTCATAAAGTTGATGAAAAACAAGAAGTCCGAGTTATTAACTCAAAGGGCTTCATCCAAAGACAAAGGGAAGATGCTATCGCTGTTAATACCACAACAGCTGGTGTTAGATCTACTGTTACTAGACTTTGGAATGAACAGTTAACTTATAAGTCAGATATTATCCTAAATCCAGATATATACTTATGTATAGGAGCAAAGGTTGTAGACTTTGAAGGCCTGCAAAATCTTGACCAGTTAAATATGTTAATGGAGTCCGAGTTAATGATGAGAGCAGGTAATGAATCTGTAATCGCTATTGCTGCTAAGAATGATATTTAGTAACCCTTTAAATTACATGAGAGCATTTATATTAGATTGGACCTTATAAAATGAACAACAAATTTAAAGTTAACAAAAATAATATAAATAAAAATTTAAGTAATTTGTTTACAATGGGTACTAGAAAAGAAGCTTCTATCCAAGACCACAAGCAAAAAGCTTTTGACAATAGTCAGACAATTCAGGCTCAGCTAAAAAATTTACTTAGTTTAGACCAAAAAGTTTATGGCAGGTATTTAGTAAGCACTGATCCTATTCAAGGGAAAATTCCCAAAAATGAAGTAGAAGAAATTATAAGTAGCTCAATTATCTGTGGCAAAGAAGAAGCAGAGAAATTGCAAAATAAGTTTGGTAAGATTCCTCTTGAAGAAATGGTTAATAATTTAAATATTAATGTAAGCTATAAAGACACACAGGGTCTTCTGGATTATGTTTATTTTGGTTTATTCGAATCGCCTAATAACATTACCATATATGAAGGCAACATAGCTGCAGCTACAAATTTATTGCAAGAAACAAAGATTAGCCACTTCAATAATATTGATTTTAATGATATAGTCCTAGCTCATGAGTTATTCCATTTTATAGAACATCATGATAAAACTCTTTATTCAAACACTAGAATAATTGATTTGTGGTCTATAGGTAAGCTATATACTCATACTTCACCTCTTATTTGTCCTGGGGAAATTGCAGGAATGAGTTTTGCAAAAAATTTGCTTGGATTAGACTTTGATCCTAATGTGCTAAACTACATTTTTCTCCTTGCCTATGACTTCGATGAAGCTAATAAGCTATACAGAAGAATTATGAGATATGCTTAGCTTCACATAACTTATCTGTAACATTTGGGTACCATTATATATACCTTC
>CAZUDG010000108.1:0-1165 GCA_964618775.1 uncultured Lachnospiraceae bacterium
AGATATGCATTGGATATAAAGGATTCCGATATGATAGAGATATTTAATTTGGGAGGTATAAATGTTTCGAAAGAGGAACTATTAAGAATACTTTTAAATCCCAAAAAAGATGATGATTTTAAAATAGAAGAAGACGGGTTTATTGCTAGCAAAGATATGAAAAAATTGAACAATCATATGTTGGAGTCTTTTTTTAATGGTTTTATAATTTTAAAAAGAGGAAAACAAGAAAAGAGTTCTTCAGAATCCGAGAAACATAATTTTATGATAAAGGATAATAAGTCTGTGAACAACGTGATGCTAAAGAAAATAAAAATTGCACTATCACTTACTGGCGAAGATATGCTTGATATTTTTGAGTTGTCTGGAATCACACTGTCAAAGAGTGAGCTGAGCGCTGTATTACGAAGAGAAGGGCAGAGAAATTATAAGGAATGTGGAGATCGTTATGCCAGAAACTTCTTGAAAGGTTTGGCGATAAAATATAGAAATAAGTAAAACGCAGGAAAGCACAAAAATGTGTTATAATAAATAGTTACCTAAATGTAAACAACAAAAGGAGAATATAATTGATAATAGAAGATTTGAATTTAATTAACCCCATTCAGAAGGCTTTAAACTCTGAAGGGTATACAAAACCAACGGCAATTCAGGAAATGGCAATACCGCGTTTGCTTGAAGGACGTGATTTATTAGGATGTGCTCAGACTGGTACTGGAAAGACTGCAGCATTTGCAATTCCAATATTGCAGGGATTATCCTATGAACAAAGAGCACCAAAGGAAAAACGACCAATAAAAGCACTATTATTAGCACCAACAAGAGAACTGGCTATTCAAATAGGAGAAAGCTTTAAGACATATGGAGCCAATCTGAATATAAAGACATTGACTATCTTTGGAGGGGTATCACAACATCCTCAGACAAAGCAACTGGCACGAGGAATAGACATATTAGTTGCAACTCCAGGAAGACTATTGGACCTAATAAATCAAGGGTTTATCAGTTTGAAACAGGTTAAATACTTTGTTTTAGATGAAGCAGACATGATGTTAGATATGGGTATGATTACCGATGTAAGAAAGATTATCAAATATCTTCCTAAACAAAGGCAAACAATGTGTTTTTCTGCAACCATGCCAGATGAAATAGCAAAGCTATCCAG
>CAZUDG010000108.1:1265-3218 GCA_964618775.1 uncultured Lachnospiraceae bacterium
AAGTCACAAAATGCAAGGCAGCTTGCTCTTAGTAATTTCAAGGAAAGAAAAACCAGAATATTGGTTGCAACTGATATTGCAGCACGTGGATTAGATATAGATCAGCTTTCCCATGTTATTAATTTTGACCTGCCTGAAGTACCAGAGACTTATGTTCATAGAATTGGACGTACTGGGAGAGCAGGACTTGGTGGAATTGCGATATCATTTTGTAATTATGAAGAAAAGTCTCTACTAAGGGATATTCAGAAGCTAATAGGAAAAACAATTCCAGAAAATACAGACAATCCATATCCATTAATGGATACAACTATCAAACCTAAGGACAAATCTTTTAGAAGACCATCTAACCCAAGAAGTAAGGCTTCTAGTTTTTCATCTGGCAAATCAAATAAAAACCCTAAAAAGATGGGCGAAATCAGTAGAAAAAGAATGTCAAATCAACCAAAGAGAACTGCAAAACAGGATTCATCTGGGAAGAGGTCAAGTTTTAGAAAAAGATAAATGCTTATGTTCACATAATATTATAGTGATTTCTCAAACTACATTATTATTCTCAGCAAAAAAGGTAGAGTAATCAAAGATAATAATGTAGTTATAGACACTAAAACAGCTGCATATTCTTTTTCCTTATCATAACTTTCTGCAAATATTGAAGTCATAGCAGAGGCAGGCATGGCAGTCATAATGATTACTGTAATTATAGCCTTTGATGAACCTACTAATAGCATAGAGATAAGGTATATAATTATAGGGATAATTACTAATTTAGTAGTTATTCCATAATACAATGTCCAGTCTTTTAAATGTTGTTTTATCTTAACTTTGGAAAGTATAACTCCGATAATAAGCATAGACAAAGGGCCCGTCATATTTCCGATGCTTTTCATACTGGATATTAAAACATTGGGTAATTGAACATTAAATACCATAATTATAATACCTATGAAAACTGCTATAATTGATGGATTTAATAAAATCTTTCTGATTTCTTCTTTTAACCTTTCTTTTTCAAAGTTACCTTTAAATAACATAAGTCCATAGGTCCATACAAATATAACGAAGAACATATTAAATATAGACCCATATATAACACCCTCAGCACCATATATAGAATAAAGTATTGGAAAACCAACATAACCAGTATTTGTAAAGATATTTGCAAAATGTAGTATTGTCTTCTTAGATTTTTTTACTGGAAGTAGGAGTAAATATGAGACAACCGCCATTGTTAGATAAGATATAAGGCTATAGAAAAAGGTATTTACTACATTAGTTTTGATTGTATCATCATATGTGAAAATAAAAGAAGAAACAATCATGAAAGGTAATGCTATTTGTATGAGAATATCTGTTAGTCCCTTATTTATCTCAGAAGTGATATTTTTTTTATTACTTCCATAAACTCCAACTAAAATCATAATAAATAGAGAAAGAACACTGTCAATTATAGCAGACATTTTCAAAACTACCCCTCTAACTTTTACTATGTATTAAATATATTATGTGAGCCAGATATAATTGCTACCGCTAAGATTGATCTTGCATATAATATATAAAATAAGTTAATGAGGTTTTGTATAACTATGGGAAATGACAAGAACAATTTAAATTTATACCAACTTGATGATGAGTTAAATCAGAATAAAATTATTGCAACTCAATTTAGACAGATATCTCAAAGGGATTTAAATACTATTCTAAATCTTATTGAAAATCAACATGATCAAATATTAGTTGATTTTCAAAGTGTTGGCCCAGTTCCACCTTCTAGAAGGCAGTGGAGTAGTTGGGAAGACCTTGGTGGCATCATTACATCTGCTGCATAATAATAGTATATAGGTATTATATTTTAATTTATTTACATGAGTACCTTTTGGACGTTCTACCCCAATATTATCTGCAAGGATAGTATTAGCTATCCTTCTATTAATCAATACTTTGATCATAATA
>CAZUDG010000108.1:3318-4841 GCA_964618775.1 uncultured Lachnospiraceae bacterium
TAATATAGAAGAAATATTAGATAAGGCAGATAAATATATAGAGGAAAGGATTCCAGATATAACCATATTTGAAGGAGCTGCAACATCTGATCCAGTAGCTATTGAACCTTATTCAAACTCATTGGAGGAGGCAATTACATTCTTTGGAGCCAATAAATATGCAAGATTTAGGTTTGTGACTAAGTATAATGATGTTGATTCACTTCTTGATTTAAAACATTATGGACATACAGAAATCAGATTTAGCTTAAACACACCTAGAATAATTAAACAATATGAGCATGCCACTGCTTCATCAAAAAGCAGAATTGAAGCTAGTATTAAAGTTGCTAAAGCAGGATATCCTATGGGATATTTAATTGCACCTGTATTTATTTATGAAAATTGGCAACATGAATACAGCAGGTTGCTACTAGAAATTAAAAATCAATTACCAGGGAATTTAAAATACCCTATAACATTTGAGGTTATTTCTCATCGGTATACAATAACAGCTAAGAATAGAATACTTGAGATTTTCCCTGAAACTAGTTTAGATATGAATGAAGGGGAGCGTAAATTTAAGTATGGTCAGTTTGGATATGGCAAATATTTGTATCCAGATGAAAGCTTGGATAAAATAAAGGATTTTTTTAAGCAAGAGATAGAAGAAATATTTGAAAACAAAGAGGTAAAGTATATAATATAACCTACGAAAAGGACATTATTATTTTTAATAATAAAGGTATAGTAATCAAAGACAATAGTGTAGTTATAGACACTAGAACAGCCGCATATTCTTAGCGGTAATTATCAATATCCTTGATTAACTAAATCCCAAGTAGCATCCTTTGAGATTCTTGCAACACTGGCAGTGCGTTCGGGCTTATGGTCTTTTTTGTCTCTACCGGTGAGTACCTTATAAATGATGATATTACCCACCTTGTATTTGCTCTCAATACCTTGGTTTTGATACAACACAGAATCATTGGGCATAAGCTCAATAGATACTACACCCTCATAATAAGGTGCTTCGACTGTAAAATAATTTCGTACAACAGCCTCTGTTTGTGCAAGCTCTTCGGCGTTTAGACCCCGGCTATAATCTGTGTCATTGTTTAATTGAGTATTATCATTTGTATTGGGAGAAATCACGTGTTTTGCAAGGGATTCGTATAGCTCTTCGGAAAGAACGCTATACCGTCCATTTGTACCTACTTGTAACACCTCTGTGCCATCGGGCAGGCGATAGGCATAATAATCATGCACCTCATGAGTTTTAGGGAGAGTCTCGCGAATAAGAAAGTACTCATCCAATGTAGAAATATCCACGCCCTCCCAAGCCGCTGATTTTACTAAGACATTCATCAAGATGTCTTGTGCAAGTTGTTTATTTGGCCTTGTGGTCCAAGAAAGCTCGCCGTTTTTATCAAGCATTGCAAAGGAGTATTCAGCGGTTGCATCATTCGACTGAAGCTGAATTGTGCTTGCAATCGTTCTTGTGGGGTAAGATTCCTGCACCTCAAAGATGGAAAGCACAACAG
>CAZUDG010000109.1:0-4785 GCA_964618775.1 uncultured Lachnospiraceae bacterium
TGCGACCTCTTGATCCCAAATCAAGCGCTCTAGCCAAGCTGAGCCACACCCCGGTATTTGTAATCTTTTGTGACACAATGATTATTATATAATATGATAAATGAATTGTCAACTCAAATATAAACTTTTTTTAATTTTATATAATTTTACCGAATCGTAATGCTTATTATACCTTTTTGTCGACAATTTTAATAGTAATTGGTTATATAAAACTTAACATTTGAATTTAAAGGCCTTCTTGATATGATTCAAAGTAAAATGCACTTTATTAGATTGGTCTATTTCCATGATTATGTAGGTTGGTCTATGATCATCTTGTCTGGGTAGGGAAATACTACCAGGGTTTATAAACCAAACATCTTCACTTCTATGAATTATAGGTCTATGAGTATGGCCAAACATTATAATATCTGCCCCATACTGCTTACCTAAATTTTCTATTCTATCTAAGTTGTTATAACTTACACCATATCTATGTCCATGTGTGAGTAATATCTTATAACCTTCTATATCCATTACTTTCTCATCATCCACATCACAGAAAAAATCATTATTACCACATACCGCTTCTACCGGACAATCTGCGAGGTTTTTAATGTAATCTAGATTACTATTAAAGTCTCCTAGATGTATTAATAAATCTATAGGTCCAACTTTATTAATTACATGCTCTATGTTGTTATCTTTACCATGTGAATCACTAATTATAATTATTTTCATAAATGTCTACTCCGTATTAACGTTTCCTATTAATAATATTTATATTCAAAATAATTATATTAACTCATATAATTATACCTTTTATTTGCAAAGCTCCTTAAGTTCAGCCTTTAATCCCTCCAAAGCTTTACCTCTATGACTTTCTATATTCTTTTGTTCAGGTGTTAACTCGGCTGATGTTGCATTATATTTAGCTAGCCAAAATATTGGATCATAACCAAATCCATTTTCACCTTTTATTTCATATCCTATGTAACCTTCCATTACCCCTCTTTTTGTTATAACTTGTCCTCCAGGGTATGCACAAGCAACAGCACACACAAATCGTGCTGTCCTATCTTCCCACTTTACATCTTTTAATTTGTCTAAAATATATTGATTTTTAACATCATAAGGTGTATCTTCGCCAAGAAATCTTGAGGAATGAATTCCTGGTTGTTTATCAAGTGCATCGATTTCAAGTCCTGAGTCATCTGCTATAACGATAGCATCTGTAAATTCCATAACAGTTTTTGCTTTTATTATTGCATTATCTTCAAAGGTTTCCCCATCTTCAATAATGTCTGCTCCTATACCTGCTTCCTTTAAGGACAATACTTCACATTCTAACCCCTTTAAAATCATTCTGATTTCTTTCATTTTGCCTTCATTACTTGTAGCAAATATTATTCTTCTTTTCATTTAGGCCTCTTCCTCTATAAACCATAATAACTTTTTTATACAATACACCTCTATTGCCATAATATGCTTTTTAACTGCGTTTTGGTGGTCTTGGACCCATAAATTGATAAAAGTATGTTTTCAACATTCCATTATAAACTTTACGGTTTTTATTAGCTTTCTTACCTATTTGTTTTTCTAAATCTTCATAATTTGTTATTATAAAATATGACCAAGAATCTAATTCTTTAAGAGCATCTCCCATTTCTTGATATATCTTTGGTATATCTTCCTTCTCTTCAAGCCTCTCACCATAGGGAGGATTAGTTATTATAAATCCATATTTTTTCCTATGACTTAAATCCTTAACAGAGCGTTGTTGGAAATGTACATAATCCTCAACTTCTGCTAGCTTTGCATTCTCCATTGCTGCCTTTATTATATCACCATCAATATCATAACCTTGAATATCCATACCATCAGGTTTAATAATCATATCATGAGCTTCTTCTATAGCACTATACCATGCCTTTTTAGGAACTATGTTTGTCCAGTTTTCTGCTGTAAATGATCGGTTCATTCCAGGTGCTATATTACAACCTATAAGAGCAGCCTCAATTGGAAAAGTACCACTACCACAAAAAGGATCTACCAAAATACGGTCTTTATTCCATGGAGTTAACATAATAAGGGCAGCTGCTAAGGTCTCAGTAATTGGTGCCTTGCTAGCATACTTTCTATAACCCCTACGATGTAGTGATTCCCCTGTGGTATCAAGTCCAACTGTAACAACATCTTTCATTATATTAACACGAATTGGATAGTCAGCTCCATCTTCCTTGAACCATGAAGTATTATAAACTTTCTTTAATCTTTCCACAATAGCCTTTTTCATAATTGATTGAATATCAGAAGAACTAAACAGCTTACTGTTAACTGATGTAGCCTTTGTAACCCAAAACTTAGCATCTTGTGGAATGTAATCTTCCCATGGTATAGCTTTTGTCTTCTCAAATAGCTCATCAAAACTCATGGCTTTAAAAGTACCAACATTAAGCAATACCCTTTCTGTTGTTCTCAGAAAAATATTGCCTCTACATATAGCATTTTCATCACCTTTAAAAAACACTCTTCCATTATCCACTTTTGTAATTTCATATCCCAAGTCACTTATCTCTCTTTTTAATACACTTTCTAAGCCAAAATGACAAGGTGCTAAAAATTCATATTTCATCTTTTGTTACTCCTCACATACTATGTTTATCGCCCAAATTTCCCTTTTAAAATATAGTATTTTATTTTAAATACTATATTAATAGTCTATTACGCGTCATTATAGCATATATACCGTTTGTCTGTAAATATCAAGATTCCAAAGGACCTCTATAAGCATTAATTCCACCATAAACATTTTTTACATTATATCCTTGTTTACATAAATCCCTTGTTAAAATTAAACTTGCCCCACCTCTATTACAATATAAAATTAAGATTTTATTCTTTGGAAAACTACTTTTTTCTATTTCAAAATCATCGTAAGGAAGATTTATCGCAGTTGGAATATGACTTATATAATAATCATATGGACTTCTTACATCTACAATAATAGCACTATCGTTGCCAATATATTCATTAACTTTATCAGCCTTTATTGATTCAATATTCATATTATCACCTACACTCTAGTGTTTTATCATATTCCTGAATCTATAAAAATGTGCCTATCTATAAAAGGCCCTCCTTCATGAACCGATTATCATAAGTTAGTCTATAATTCCAACTTGTGATAAATCCATTCATTTCAGAGGACCATTTTTAAAATCAATTATTTAAATATTACTTACCATTTGTTTATCAATCTTATTCTCTTTATATTACTGATTATTTTGTTGATATCTGTTTGTGTTGGTATTTTCATTCATATTTCTTTGGTTGTTATTAGCTCTGTTGGTGTTGTTACTTTGATCTTGGTTTCTTAAATTATTGTTAGCCCTATTAGTATTGGTGTTTTCGTTCATGTTTCTTTGATTGTTATTAGCCCTATTGGTGTTGGTGTTTTCGTTCATGTTTCTTTGATTGTTATTAGCCCTGTTGGTGTTTTCGTTCATATTTCTTTGATTGTTATTATTATTTTCCTTATTATAATTTCGTGCCATTAAAATGCCTCCTATTAAATTCATCTGATTTAAACTACATAATTATTATTACCATAGAATTTAATATTATGCACAATCCTTGTGTCATTTTTTCCCATTATTTTATCGAAATAATATATTTTTGTATCAAAGTGTTGCAATATGAAATATTTTGTATTATAATTTCTATGTGTGAGTTGGGAAATTTATCTCAACATCCACTATATAACCCCTTATTAATTATTTATACTCCCCTCAAAACACACGCAAGGATCCCCCCTTGCGTGTGTTTTCTTTATATTTTTATCTAATTGTCTAATTAAATACTTATGTATTTCTAAACAATCGTATTAAAAACATTATAAGAAATGTAACTATTACTATCGGTATTAAGAGTAATAATATGCGTATTAAAACTGTTCCTAAAATAATTACTAGGATAATTATTAATGCTATTACTAAAGTAACTAGTAGCTTTACATACCATGAAAACACTTTATTGTCTTGCCTATTATAGCCTTGGTCAAATGACTTTGAGCCCTTACTAAAATCCTTATTATAATTAGTCGAAGATGAATGGCCTGAAGAGTCCCATTGTTCATGATAGTTATTGCTACTCTTGGCCTTATAGCTGTACCCATAAGCCCTTTCATAGCCATCAATTATTGTTTTAGCAATTAAACGAGGATTGCCTAACTCTTTAATGACTTCTTTTTCATTCATATTCAAGCTTTTTTCTTTTATGTAGACATTATAGTATTCTAACTGACTATTAATTTCTTCGCTAGGAACTTCACCCGAAAGAGCCGCTCCTAACTGGTCTAAAAATTCATATTTATTCATAATAGTCCTAATCCTTCCTTATACCCCTAATTCTGCCTTGCTATTACCGAAACCATAGAGAGAATCAAGCAATGGAGTAAACATCCCAAAACAGCCTTAAAGCATCCCTTAATCATGTAAGATTTTATACTTATTTGCAATATATTTTAGCATAGTTGTATATAAAAGTACAAGTTTTTAGATAGACAAAAAAAACCCTGAATTTCAGGGCTTTTTTACTTTATCTTCACATATATATATAACTTAACGTGCGCTAGAGGATTCGAACCCCCGACCTTCTGGTCCGTAGCCAGACGCTCTATCCAGCTGAGCTAAGCGCACATACTTTTAAAATAAAATGCCGGCGACCGGAATCGAACCGGTACGGGAGGTTTAGTCCCGCAGGATTTTAAGTCCTGTGCGTCTGCCTGTTCCGCCACGCCGGCAA
>CAZUDG010000110.1:0-4736 GCA_964618775.1 uncultured Lachnospiraceae bacterium
CTCTCAATTTAAATTTCAACTTCATTTGCATTAAACACCGGACCTTCCGTACATATCCTTGTGTTATGAATATTAGTATGAGCCTGTTTTTCTTTTGTCTTGCAAACACAGGATAAGCAAGCACCAACGCCACAGCCCATTCTCTCTTCTAAAGATATTTGGATCATGATATTATTCTTGTTTGCAAATTCTTTTAAACCTTTTAGCATAGGAATTGGGCCACAAGAAAAAATCATATCAACCTTTGACTCTATAACAATATCTGATACTTGATTTATATCTATGTTTTGACTTAAGTCTACATCTTGATTTGAATTTAGTGCTTTTGCCAAATTGTTTGCACTAATGCATTCAATAACATTACCTTTAGTTCCCCTTGAGCCATCTTCAGTAGATATATAAACCTTGCCATATTGTTCAAAGTCTTCTTGTAAAAATACTTCATCTTTGTAACCTAGCACAAAATTTATATTAGCATCTAAGTCATATAATTGCTTGGCTAGCTCTAAAAGAGGTGGAATACCAATCCCACCACCCACTATTAAAACATTCTTACCTTCTAATTTAAAGCCATTACCAAGAGGACCTAAGATTTGTATCTTGTCAGAGACCTTTAGCTTAGAAAACTCTTTGGTTCCTTCCCCTATAGCACGGTAAACAAAGCGAACTAACCCTTCTTTTTTATTAATTTCACAGATACTAATGGGTCTTGGCAATAAGCGAATTTCATTATTACAATAAAGTGAGGCAAATTGTCCTGGTTTCCCATTATTGGCAATCTCTTCATCCCTAATCCACATATCAAAGACATCACTGGCTAATTGATTAACGCGGATAATTTCAGCGCTTCTTTTGTTCTCCACTATTCACAGCTCCTTATCATTGTTTATTTAAAAACCGACTTTTTCTTTACTTGTTTATTTGATCTTGATTTTTATGTGATCTTGATTCTTTGTTTAATCTTCATTTTTATAATAAGCCTTCAATAATTATTTAAATACACTCTATTTATTATATCAAACATTTGTCTCAAAATGAAGATAACAATTAATGTTTTGATTGTTCAACTAATCTTTTGATTCTTTAATTAATGTTTTAAATGTTCAATTAATGTTTCCAGTGTACGATTAATGTTTTAGTTTTTTGATTATTATTATTTTGAATTTTGCGAATAACTCTTACAATGCTATAATTATAAAAGGAGGTATTTAAACTTATGAATAAACAAAACGATGAAAATTATGAAAAAATTATGAAACTAAAAGACATAGTTAATAATTCTAATAATATTGTTTTCTTTGGTGGTGCTGGTGTGTCTACAGAAAGTGATATTCCTGATTTTCGCTCTTCAACAGGGCTTTATAAGACACCCAAAAAGTATAAATATCCACCAGAACAAATGCTTTCATATTCTTTCTTTAAATCACATACAAAAGATTTTTTTGAATACTATAAAGCTGAAATGGTATATCCTGATGCAAAGCCCAACGATGCACATAAGGCACTAGTAAGACTTGAAGCACAAGGAAAGTTAAAGGCTATAATAACACAAAATATAGATAATCTTCATCAAATAGCTGGGAGCAAAGAAGTCTTAGAGTTGCATGGATCTGTCCATAGAAATTATTGTATGTCATGTGGTAAATCCTATGACCTTGATTTTGTTCTTGATAGTAAAGATGTTCCCTTATGTGAGTGTGGTGGCACAATAAAACCTGATGTTGTCTTATACGAGGAAAGTCTTGATTCAGGCGTTATAGATAAGTCGATTGAATATATTCGCAAGGCAGATGTTCTAATAGTTGGTGGAACATCACTAACAGTTTACCCTGCTGCTGGTTTTATAAATTATTTTAAAGGTAATAAGCTAGTTTTAATTAACAAATCAACAACCAGCTATGATAAGAATGCAGATTTGGTTATAAACGAAAGTATTGGCAAGGTTCTAAAAGAAATTGTTTTGTCTATTGAATAAATTATGGTATTATTAGATAGCAAAGTATAGATTATTGTTTTATATTATTTTAAATGTTTGATATTATTAATATATCAGTCTTAAGCTTTGCTAAATTACAATAATAGAAAGCAAGTATAGAAAGGATAAATTTATGGCAAAAAATAACCCTATAGTAACAATTGAAATGGAAAATGGTAAACAAATTAAAATTGAGTTATACCCAGAAATTGCACCTAACACTGTTAATAACTTTATTTTTTTAGTTCAAAAGAAGTTTTATAATGGAATCATATTTCATAGAATAATTCCAGGTTTTATGATCCAAGGAGGTTGCCCTAACGGAAACGGAATGGGTGGACCTGGTCATTCAATTAAAGGTGAATTCTCTCAAAATGGCTTTGATAATGATCTAAAGCATTCCCCTGGAGTAATTTCTATGGCAAGATCACAATCTCCAGATTCAGCAGGTTCACAATTCTTCTTAATGCACGAGACCTCTCCACATTTAGATGGAGCTTATGCTGCTTTTGGAAAGGTTACAGAAGGTTTGGATGTAATAAATGAACTAGCTAAAGTTAAAACAAACTTTTCAGATAAGCCTTTAGAGCCACAAGTAATGAAGGAAGTCACTGTTGAATTATTTGACGAGACATATCCAGAACCAGAAATTATAAAGTAATTTTAACACTTAAAGCAGCCGGAATTGGGTATAACAACAAAACCGGGGGGGTCTGACCTTGCACAAAGTGCAAAAGTCACCCCTTGTTTTGTTATTATACCCAATTCCTACTTTAGAAGTAAGGGCTGGCAATTATCTAATCAATATAAATATAGAAAGGATATATAGTGTGATAAAAGATAGATTGAAAAGTTTAAGAAAATTAATGACTGAAAAAAATATAGATGCCTATATTATTCCAACCCAAGATTTCCATGAATCTGAGTATGTTAGTGAATATTTTACGGCAAGAAAATATATGTCTGGATTTACTGGTTCAGCAGGAACACTAGTTGTCACCATGGAAGAAGCTGGGCTTTGGACAGACGGTAGATATTTTATTCAAGCGGCCAAACAATTAGAAGGAAGCACGATTATCCTATATAAGATGGAAGAAGAAGGCGTTCCTACTATTAATCAATTTTTAGCAAATAACTTAAAGCAAAATTCTACTATAGGTTTTGATGGTAGAGTAATTAGTGCAAACTCAGGTTTAAAACTAGAAGATAAACTAAAAAACAAAGAAGTCTCTATTATTTATGACCTTGACCTAGTAGACCTTATTTGGCAAGACAGACCCACTTTATCCAAAGAGTCTGCATTCCTTTTAGATGTTAAATATGCCGGCAAATCCTTTTCTGATAAATTGCAGGATTTAAGGGATGTAATAAAAGAAAAAGAGGCCACTTCCCATATAATTACTACTCTTGATGATGTTGCATGGTTATTTAATATCAGAGGAAGTGATATACCTTATAACCCAGTGCTTTTGGCATATTCCGTCATTACTTTAGAACAAGTCTTTTTGTTTGTTGATAAAGATAAACTAAATGAAAAAATAAGAGCAACTTTAGAAAATGATGGCATAGTAATAAAAGAATATGAAGAGTTTTATAACTTTATAAAGCAGTTATTATCAACAGAAGTAGTCTTATTAGATAAGAAAAAAGTAAATTATTCCATTTACAAGAATTTAAATTCCATGATTAAAGTGATTGATGAAGAAAATCCTACCATACTAATGAAAGCAATAAAAAATCCAGTTGAAATAGAGAACATAAAAGAAGCTCACATTAAAGATGGTGTTGCTTTTACAAAATTTATGTATTGGCTTAAAAACAATATTGACAAGGAAGAAATTACTGAAGTTAGTGCTGCAGATTATCTAGAAGAATGTAGAAAAGAACAAGAAGGATTTATAGACTTAAGTTTTGATACTATATCTGCTTACAAGGAAAATGCTGCTATGATGCACTATTCTGCTACTGCAGACACCAACAAAACACTAGAAGCAGAGGGTTTATATCTAGTTGATAGTGGTGGCCAATACTATCAAGGAACCACAGATATTACAAGAACTATTGCCCTTGGACCTGTTGAGCCTGAACAAAAGAAGCATTTTACTGCTGTTCTTAAAAGTATGTTAAACCTATCCAATGCCAAATTTTTATATGGTTGTATTGGACTTAACCTTGATATCCTTGCAAGGGGACCTATTTGGGATATGGATTTAGATTATAAATCTGGAACAGGCCATGGTATTGGTTTTTTATTAAATGTCCACGAAGGCCCTAATGGTTTCCGCTGGAAATATAATCCTAAAATAAGAAGACATAGTATTATTGAAGAAGGTATGGTAACAACTAATGAGCCTGGTATTTACATAGAAGGCAGCCACGGCATAAGAACAGAAAACGAATTATTAAGTCTTAAAGGAAACAAAAATGAATACGGACAATTTATGTATTTTGAAACTGTTACCTTTGCACCAATTGACTTAGATGCCATTGATTTAGACTACATGTCACAAGTTGATAAAGACCGACTCAATAAATATCACCAAGAAGTTTATGAGAAAATCTCTCCACACTTAGACAAAAATCAACAAAAATGGCTTAAAGAGTATACCAAAGCTATTTAGTTGGGTGATGTTACTGTTGCTGGTACCAATATAAGTACAATCATAAAAGCCTCAGGAAAACTATTTCTTTGTTTTTCCAAGGCTTTTGTTTTATCTATACATATATATTTACATCTCTGTCTTTATCTCTGTTTTTATCT
>CAZUDG010000111.1:0-4616 GCA_964618775.1 uncultured Lachnospiraceae bacterium
ATTTATTATTTAAGCTTTTCAAGTATTGTTTTCATAAATATAGGTAAATCTTTCGGGCTTCTTGAAGTAATTAAATTACCATCAACTACTACTTCTTTATCTAAATATTCTGCTCCTGCATTTATCATGTCATCCTTAATTGAGAAATATGAAGTAAGCTTTTTACCCTTAAGATCAAATGCAGATGCAAGCACCCATCCAGCATGACAAATTGTAGCAACTATTTTATTTGCCTCATACATATCCCGAACAAAATCAACTGTTGCTTTAGTTCTTCTCATATAATCAGGTGAAAATCCACCTGGAATTACAACAGCATCATAGTCTTTTGCAGATATTTCATCAGACCCATGTGTACTTTTTTCTGTAAGTCCAGTCTTTGATTTATAAATAGTATCTTTCTTTTGGCCTATTAGATGAACTTCAAACCCTTCTTCTAGCAATCTATAGTATGGATATATGAGTTCTCTTTCATCAAATACATTTTCAATTAATATAGCTACTTTTTTCATTATATTCACCTTCCTAAGTAATAGCTTATCTATAGTTATCCTAATCAGAAATAAATAGGATAATATCTTTTGCTTTCCTATTTACTCTTGTAAAAGTGTAGTTGACCTATAATAAATGTTACATTATATAGTATTTATTGTCAATCATTTAACCTTTTCAACAAAATCATGGGAATCTAAATGAACATATCTTTCTTTTATTTCTTGAGTTCTTCCCTTATTCCAGAAGTTTGTCCCAATATATCCACAAGTTCTTCGTGAAACATTCATCATATCTTGGTCTTTGTTGCCACAGTTAGGACAATACCATTCCATATTATCGTCAACTAATATCTCACCATCAAACCCACACACACTGCAGTGATCTGACTTTGTATTTAGTTCTGCATACATTATGTTGTCGTATATAAATTTAATGACTTTCAATATTGCTTCAGTATTATTTGTTAGGTTGGCTGTTTCTATATATGAAATCGCACCACCTGGAGATAGCTGCTGGAACTCACTTTCGAATTCAAGCTTTGTAAATGGGTCAATTTCTTCTGTTACTGGTACATGATAACTATTAGTTATATAATCCTTATCAGTTATACCTTCAATATCACCAAATCTTTTCTTTAAGCATTGGGAAAATTTATATGTGGTACTTTCTATTGGACTTCCATAAACACTATAATCAATGTTTTCTGCCTTTTTCCACTGATTACACTTATCATTTAGAAACTCCATAACCTCCAGGGCTAATTCTTTACCTTTGTCATCTGTATGACTTTCATCAGTCATATATTTTACACATTCATACAAGCCCGCATATCCAAGGGAAATGGTAGAATATCCATTGTGAAGTAGTTTATCTATTTTCTCTCCTTTGTCAAGTCTTGCAATTGCACCATGTTGCCATAAAATCGGAGCAACATCAGATAATGTTCCTTCTAATCTTTCATGCCTTAACTTTAATGCACGATGACAAAGTTCAGTTCGTTCTTTCATTAGAGTCCAAAACTCATGTATATTGCCTTCTGATGAAAGAGCTATATCTACAAGATTTAGGGTAACTACACCTTGATTAAATCTGCCATAGTATTTTGCATTGTTGTTTTCATCAACATATGGTGTTAAAAAACTTCTACAGCCCATGCATGGATAGCAGTGCCCCTCACCATTTTCATCTATTTTTAAATTGTTCATCATTTTTTCGGATATATAATCTGGTACCATTCTCTTAGCAGTACATTTTGCTGATAGCTCAGTCAAGTACCAGTACTTACTGTCTATATCTATATTATCCTCTTCCAGAACATATAACAACTTTGGAAAAGCTTGAGTTATATATACTCCCTTTTCATTTTTGAAACCAAGAATCCTTTGATTTAAGAATTCTTCTGTTAACATTGCTAGTTCTTCTTTATACTCGTCAGTTTCACCAAGATACATAAATACCGACAGGAAAGGTGATTGTCCATTAGTTGTTGTCATAGAATTCACTTGGTAGTTAAAGGTTTGTACGCTATCATTTACTTCTTTCTTAAGATCTTCTTTTGCATATTGGGTAGAAATTTCTTCGTCAAATCCTCTTTTTATGTATTTACTTCTATGTCGATTGTAGCTATCCCTAACAAATGGAGCTAGGTGGGTAAGTGTTATTGTTGTGCCACCGTACTGAGATGAACTTACAGCTGTTATAATTTGTGTTGCTATTGTCATTGCTGTAATTAACCTCTTTGGCTTTTCAATCATTACACCATTGATAACTGTTCCGTTTTGCAGCATATCATCTAAGTTTATAAGATTACAATTGTATAAAGTTTTTTGAGCAAAATAATCCATATCGTGAAAATGAATAATTCCCTCATTATGAGCCTGTAACACTTCTGGTGTTAATAAATATCTTTTAGAGATATCTTCACTAGTAATACCTGCAAGGTAATCTCTTTGTGTTGTTACTATTTTAGTGTTTTTGTTTGAATTTTCTGAGTTCCAGTATTCACTAGTTCCATCAAGTAATTCCCCTATAGATGCATCTGTTGTGTTTTTAATGTTTCTTTGAAACTCACGTACTTTTCTATAGCCTTCGTATGCTTTAGCTGTTAAACGTTGGTCTTTATCAATTAATTTATTAAAGACTTTGTTCTCAATGTCATAAACACTTACACATTCTAATTCCCTACATTCTTCTTCAATCTCTATAGCGATATCCCTAGCAATTCCTTCTTTGACAATACCACTACCACCCTTCATAGCTTGAAGAATTGCCACTTCTATCTTGCTTTTGTCAAATTCGGTTAATTTACTATTACGTTTTAAAACTCTCATTATGTCTCCTCCAAAATAACTAATATAAACAGACAATAATTGTCTGTTTAGCTTTTGTAAAATGAAAATCTACATCAAACTTTAACACTTACCTAGCCCTATTGTCAATAGCTAATACACAATATTTTGTGTTTTACTAAGTGATTATTATCTATATGTGGTGTTTTGCCCAATTACAAAGTTATTCAATCCTTACTCCTACATCTTAAATTGTTTATCAAGTCTGACTTTAATTTTATTCTATATTTTTAACATTCTTAGGATTATTACATTGTTTGAAACAACTAATAAGAAACATTGTCTAAGAAATCTGAAATATCATAATCTGTTCTCTATTATCATTGTCATCGAACAAATCGCTACAATCAATTTCATCCATAAACTCTAATTCCTCTATTGTAATAAGATAGGATATATATTCTAATGAAGGATAGTAGAAAAACAACCATATATTCCTAGGCTCAAGATAATAAGACTCCAAAATTCTTGCCATCACTCTTTTAAGGATTTCTACCGAAAAAGGATTAAAGAAATAACAAGCATTCACTTTTGTGGGCACTTTATAATCTTCAGCATTCTCCTTTACAAATGACACACGATCAGGTGAAATCGCTGTCTTTTGATTCTCCAATGCTGCATCGTAGATTCTTTCATCATATTCTATACCTATGGATTTTACCTTGGCCTGATATGAAAGAAAAAAACCCACACGTCCCTTTCCACATCCATAGTCCAGGATCAGATCATTTTTTTTAAACAAGCCACTATTAGCTAACCTTTCTAACACAAGATAAGGTGTTGCTTCATAGGGATAGCGGTATAAATCTGCCCTAGAGTCATCTCTGCCTGTGGTCTTTATTTTCAATAATTTATCCCATGCTTTTTCATTTTTATCCATAATTAAACTCTCAAATCCTTCTATGATTGCGCTTTGCATTGCTAGTAGCAAATAAACCTTTGTTTCTCCGTCATTTTATTAATTTAAAAAGGACATGAAAATTTATCACTCTCATGTCCTTGTCTTAGAATGTCTAGATATTCTGTATTTCACATTTACGATTCCTTAAGCAATCTTTTGTCTTTCTCTATATCTTTATAAGCTAACAAATAATTAATGCCTGAAACAATAACTCCACCACCTATAAAGTTACCAACCCCTGCTACTACTAAGTTATATATAATATCTTTTGCTGTAAGAGCTGCACCATAAAATAGTGCTGTAAACAAGTAATACATATTAGCTACAACGTGCTCTGTTCCACTAAGAACAAACACTGTAATTGCAAGCCACAATGTAACAATCTTAGTAAGTTCATCTTTGCAACTATAGGCAAGACATACACCAGTACAAACTATTATATTACACAAAATTGAACTAGCAAACAATTGTCCTATTGGCATATGTACTTTATAAAGTGCTTTATCAGCCACTAGGTTTATTACTGACTCATTAAAGATTCCTGATGTTCGTGTGAAAAATGCGGCCACAATTGCTCCAAGCATATTTGACAATAAAATCAAACATAAAATTCTAATAATCTTTCTTATCTTAGTGTGGCGGGCATAAACCGCAACCATAACCATAGTATCACTGGTAAACAATTCTGCTTGCATTATGAGGATAGCAATAATTCCTACCGGGAAAACCACTGCTCCTAGGAAATCTCCTAGTCCCGGACTTGTAACACTTGCTGAAACCTTTAGGCTTGCTATTGCTCCAATGGAAACATACAATCCTGCAAGTATTCCTTGCACAAGTAAAATATAAAATCGTTTATTAGCCTTAACCTT
>CAZUDG010000112.1:0-4589 GCA_964618775.1 uncultured Lachnospiraceae bacterium
ACCCTTACTATGTTATTATACCAGGTCCCGGAAGAACTATGAAAGTTCGCAATTACCTATGATGATAAAACAATGAAAGGTATGATTAATAATATGAATTATGATTTTACAAAACGAATAGACAGAAAAGATACAGGTTCCCACAAATGGAACAAAATGTTTGAGTTAAATCCTAGTGTTGATAGTGGGGTATTGCCTTTATCAGTAGCTGATATGGAGCTGCATAGTCCGCCGGAGATTTATGATGGTTTAATTGAATTTTTAGAAAGTAAACCGATTTTAGGGTATACTGGTCCAACAGATGAATTTCTAGAATCTGTAGTAGGGTGGCAGGCAAAACGTCATAATTGGTCAATAGAAAAGGATTGGATTGTCAGCACTACAGGTGTAGTGTCAGCTTTTGACGCTGCAATTAGAGCTTTTTCAAATGAAGGGGATGGGGTTATTATATTTCGCCCAGTATACTATCCATTTGGCAGAGAAATTACAAACAATAATAGAAGAGAAGTCAATGTACCTTTAGTTGAAAAGGATGGTAATTATACAATTGACTTTGAAAGTTTTGAAAAAGCAGCAAAAGAAGAGGACAATAAAATTCTACTATTTTGTAGTCCCCATAATCCAGTAGGCAGAGTTTGGACAAGCAAAGAATTAGAAAAGCTTGCTGAATTTGCTGTTAAATATAATTTGGTTGTCATATCTGATGAAGTTTGGTATGATTTTGTTCGATCAGACAAAATACACACAGTATTACATAATGTAAATACAGATTTACAGGACAATTTAATCACTTGTACTGCAGCATCAAAAACCTTTAACTTGGCAGCTTTATCCACATCAAGTATTATAATATCAAATGAAAACTTACGAAAGAAGTTTGCTAAAGAAGTGGATAAATCTCATTTTAATACAATTAATATATTTGGATTTGAAGCAAGCAAGATAGCTTATAATAAATGTGAAAAATGGTTAGATGACTTGCTTGAGTTGGTTTATAGTAACCAAAGGTTAGTGCAGGAATTCTTTAAAGAAAACTATCCTATAATAAAAGCACCTATAAGTGAAGGTACATATTTACAGTGGTTAGATTTTAGAGAATTAGGAATGAGTAACCAAGAGTTAGAAGAATTTTTACATGAAAATCAATTTTTCACAGATAAAGGATATGTATTTGGTAAAGAAGGTAATGGTTTTGAACGTATAAATGTCGCTTTACCACAAGATGCCCTTATTGAGTTATTAAATAGATTATTGGAGGCATTATTAGCAAGAGATAGCAAATAACTATAAATATTATGAATCTATAGTTGTGAATAAAGATAAGAAAATTAAAATTTATTATTTATTATTAAGGAGGTGATTGCAGTAGAAATTCAAGCAAATAATTGGAAGAGAAAGTTTTTTTTATTATGGTCAGGTCAAGCCGTGTCCATATTTACAAGCTCTGTCATCCATATGGCTATTGTATGGTATTTAACAGATACAACCGGGTCTGCTGCTATATTATCCCTTGCTACAATGGTTGGCTTTTTACCACAAGCCATTTTGGGACCTTTTATTGGTGTGCTAATTGATCGCTATAATAGAAAAACAATAATGATTTTATCAGATATATTTATTGCAATGGTAACCATGATACTAATTATTGCAGGTTTTGTTGGAGAACCGCCGATTTGGCTTATTATGGTTATCTTGTTTTTGCGTTCTGTAGGATCAACTTTTCATAATCCTTCCATACAAGCAGTTACACCACTTATAGTACCAAAAGATAATTTGACAGCATGTGCAGGCTATTCACAAACATTTGAATCAGTTTCATTAATATTTAGCCCTGCAATATCTGCAATCCTTTATGGAGTATTGGATATAAATATAATTCTTTTTGTAGATATAATAGGAGCCATACTTGCTGTTATTACAACAAGCTTGGTAAAAATTCCATCACTTGAAAAAACAGAAACTTCGTCAATTGAAAACACAGAAACTATTAAAAAAACTGATATACTTAGGGAAGCTAAAGAAGGTTTTACAGCCTTAAGAAGTGTACCTGGTATGTTAAGTTTAATGTTTATTAGCGTTTTATATGCAATGATATATTTTCCAATTGGTACACTATATCCCTTAATAACTATGTCCTACTTTGGAGGTAGTGTTGGAGATTCTAGTTTAATTGAGATTTCATCCTCAGTTGGTGTGTTATTAGGTTCTTTGGCACTAGGAAGAATAGGTAATAAACTTAATAAAATAGGGGCGATAAAAAAATCAATTGCAGGCATGGGAATAGGCCTTATTGCAACAGGATTATTACCAGCAAGTGGACTTAAGGCATTCTTTGTCCTTGCATTTTTAATGGGAATAACTATTCCTTTCTATCATGGAGTACTAAGTTCAATATACCAAACAAATATAAGTCCTGTGTATTTGGGCAGAGTTTTTTCCCTAACATCTAGTGTAAGAATGATTGCAATGCCACTAGGTCTTATATTATCTGGTACATTTGCAGAAATAATAGGTGTAAACATTTGGTACTTGATATCTGGAATTTTATCAGTTGTTATAGCTATTGTATGTGCCTTGTTACCATCTTTGAGAAAACAATCTAAAAGGAAGGTGTAAAAATGCGTTTAATTATAATTGGTGCAGTAGCTGGAGGAACCTCAGCAGCAGCAAAAGCAAGAAGAAATAGTGAAGAAATTGAAATTGTTATTTATGAGAAGGATACTTTCATATCTTATTCAGGATGTGGTATGCCGTATTATATTGGTGGGCAAGTGGAAAGTGCAGATGAACTCACACCACGAGACCCAGCCTTCTTTAAAACTAAATACAATGTAGATATTAAAACATATCATGAGATTATATCCATAAACTCAGATGAAAAGACTCTTCAAGTTAAAAACCTTATGTCAGGTGAGATATTTACAGACACTTATGACAAACTTATCATTTCAACAGGTGCACAGGCTGTAACACCACCTATTGAAGGATTCGATATGCCACATGTTTTTAAATTACGTAATATCAATGATATGAATAATATAAAAACCTTTATAAATGGCAAAAATGTTAAATCAACAGTAATCATTGGCACTGGCTTTATTGGACTTGAAGTATGTGAGAACTTAAAAGGTCTTGGTATAGATATAACTATGGTGGAAAAACTACCACAAGTAACAGCTGGACTTGATAGTGATATGGCATTATATGTAGAAGACCATCTTGAAGAAAATGGAGTAAGAGTATTTACTAGTACTTATGCAAATGAAATTACTGATAATAGTGTAATTTTATCAAGTGGTAAATCTATAAATGCAGACATGGTAATTCTTGCAACAGGCGTTCGCCCCAACGTAGAGCTTGCTAAGCAAATAGGTGTAAAGCTTGGAACAACAGGAGCAATTCATGTTGATGAAAGAATGAGAACAAATGTAGCTGATATTTATTCTTGTGGCGATTGTATAGAACAATTTCATCTTGTAACAGGAAAACCGATATATAGACCTCTTGGCTCAACTGCTAATAAAACAGGTAGAATAGCAGGAGATAGTGCCACTGGAGGGGACTTATCCTTTAGAGGTATCCTTGGAACTGGAATATTTAAAGTCTTTGATTTAACAGTTGCACAGACAGGCTTATCTGAGAGAGAAGCAAAAGAGCAGGGCTTTGAAGTAGTAGTTAACCACAATATAAAACCAGATAAACCAGAATATATGGCTGGTGAAGAGATGATTATCAAAGGAATTGCTGATAAAAACACTGGTAGACTTCTTGGGGCACAAATAATTGGAAAAGAAGGCGTTGATAAAAGAATTGATGTATTTGTTACAGCAATTACATTTAAAGCTAAAGCCCAAGACTTATTTCATCTTGACTTGGCCTATGCACCACCTTATTCAACGACTAAAGACCCAGTTATGTATACTGGAATGATACTAGATAATATTATAAATAGAGGCAGACCACTAATAACAGCCCAGGATTTAATAAAACTAATTAATTCAGGTGAAAAATATCAAGTGATTGATACTAGAGCTGTTGAACAGTATAAGGCAGGCCACGTAGATACTGCTATTAGTATTCCTCTTGCAGACTTAAGAGTTGCTGCAAAAGATTTGGATAAGGACATTCCTACTATCACTTATTGTAATAAAGGCGTTACAGGAAATGCCGCACAGAATGTACTGATTAATATGGGCTTTAAAGAAGTATATAATATTTCTGGTGGACATAGGCAATATAGTAAAATTAACAATATAGAAGAGGAGAGATAAGATGCACATTAAGCACATTGCTATAAAAGTTAATAATTTAGACGAATCTATTAAATTCTACGAGACAATTACTGAGTTAACAGTTGACCGTCGCTCTAAGGCTGGTGAAGGAGAAATCGCTTTTCTAACTAATGGTAAGGGTGAAACACAGATTGAACTTATCTGTATGCCAGGAGATGTAAAATTTGAGGGAAAAGGAATGTTTATCTGTTTTGAAACTGATAAACTAGATGAAATGCATAAACTTGCAATTGATAAAGGTCTTAATCCTTCTGGTATTCAAAAACCAGGCGATCAAACAAACTATTTTTATGTTTA
>CAZUDG010000113.1:0-4509 GCA_964618775.1 uncultured Lachnospiraceae bacterium
AAAGGTTGTGTTAATATGAATATCCAAACCAAGTACTTAGGCGAAGTGGAAATCTCCGAAGATAAGATACTAAAATTTCCCCAAGGCATATTGGGATTTGAGTCAAGCCAAGAATTTATTATACTAGACATTGCAGGTAACAGCAGTGTTCAAATTCTCCAAGATTTGCATGAACCAGGTGTTGCCTTTTTTATTATAAATCCATGGAATTTTTACCAAGACTACATTGTGGATATTCCAGATGAGGAACTAAGAAGGATAAGTATATTTCCTGATAATAAGAATGATCTAGCGGTGTTTAACATAGTAACTCTTGGTAAAACATTTAAGGAAAGTACAGCCAACCTTCTTGCACCTATTATAATCAATATGGCTAATAAAGAAGGTAAACAGTTTATTCAAAATGATACTAAATATACAACAAGACATAGTTTGTTCACCGAAGGGACAGGTGGATAATATGTTGATATTAAACAGAAAAGTTGGAGAAAGTATCATTCTTGGTGATAATGTAGAAGTAAAGATCCTTGAAATACAAGATGGTAGAGTAAAGATTGGTGTAGAAGCACCAAAGGATATATCCATACTTAGAAAAGAAGTATATGACGAAGTTATAGAAGAGAACAGAAAATCTTTGGAAGCAGATATAGATATACTTAAGATATTTAATGGATAAATTATAATATATATTATAATTTATCCGTTTTTATTTCTTGAAAATTGTTAGGAAAAGCTGTGTAACCATTTAAGGACAAAAAACGACCGTTTATATTGATTTTTTGTCGTTCTAGAGTAAAAACAATAATTATTACTTAAATGATGTTAATATATATGAACAGAAGTATAAAACAACTTAAATAGAGTAAAAAAGAGGTGGAAATATATGAAAAACGTACTTATAGTCGACGATGCTGCATTTATGAGAATGTCACTTAAAATGACACTAGAAAAGAACGGATATGAAATAGTAGGAGAGGCAGCTAACGGGAAGATTGCAATTGATAAATACAAGGAACTACAACCTGATATAGTAACTATGGATATCACCATGCCTGAAATGACAGGAATAGAGGCTTTGCAAGAAATTAAAAAGATCGATCCAAATGCTAATATAGTAATGGTATCTGCAATGGGACAAGAGCTACTAGTTAAAGAAGCCATAGTAAATGGAGCTAAGTCATTTATTGTCAAACCATTTTCAGAAGACACAATAGTAAAGGCATTACAAAAATTTGCATAGGAATTTTAATAAAAAACAAAGGGGAAAATAAACAATGAAAAAATGGTATTTGAACTTGCGAATAAGATTAAAACTCAGATATACTTTGATTGTTCTAGGGATACTTGCAATAGTAATGGCACTTATTTCTTTATATAATTTATATTTATCATACTTAGCTGTTAATGGCGAAATAACAAATTTAGAACTAAAATCACAAGGGATATCGATTGTCATCCTAATGGCCGTAGTAATTGTGGCATATCTTGTAGTGGCATTTACAGGTGTAAGGCTTTTAATGAAGACTATTGCAGAAAGAGTAACCAAAATAGCAGAAAAGATCAATGTGATTGCAGATGGTGACGTTAATGTTACTTTTGAAGAATATTTATATAGTAATGATGAAGTGGGGCAACTTACAAAAGCAGGACATAAAATGGTTGAATCCATTAAGAACCAAGCTGAAGTTGCACAAAATATAGCAAACGGTGATTTGAGTACCGTATGTGACGTTCACTCAGATGAAGATGTATTATCAATAAGTATTAATAAAATCATAGAACAACTTAGAGATTTTGAAGACACTATGCAAAAATTAAGAGAAGATTCAGCAAATGGAAATTTTGATTCGGAAATAAACACATCAAATCTTAAGGGCGTTTATAAAGAAATTACCTACAATCTTCAAAACGCTTTAGCTGATTTTATAAATCCTATTATATATGTATCAGATTACCTAGAATTAATAGCAAATGGAGAACATTTACCACCTGTAGAAAATAACTACAAAGGTGCTTATGCTAAATTATTAGGCAGTTTGGAACAAACGAGAAGCTCACTTTATGTATTATTTGATGGAATTATAAAACTACTTGAGGAATCAAAACAAGGCAATGCGAGACATAGAATAGACTCGAATCAAATTTCTGGTGCTTATAAGGAGATGATTGATGGTCTAAATGATATAATGGATAGCGCTGTTGAACCTATGAAGGAAGCTAGTAAAGTATTAGGAAAAATATCAACAGGAGACTTAACTGTTAAGGTTGAAGGAGATTATAAAGGTGATTATGCTCTAATTAAAAGATCATTAAATTATACTATTGATACTTTCAGTAATCTTCTAGGGGATATAAGTGTTGCATCTGATCAAGTGGCAATAGGAGCTGAACAGATATCAGATTCAAGTATATTACTTTCAGAAGGAACAACAGAACAGGCTAGTTCAATTGAAGAGTTAACAGCTTCTACAGAAGAAATCTCTTCACAAACAAGGTTAAATGCACAAAATGCTGAAAACGTTGAAAAACTAGCCGGGAGATCTAAAGATAATGCATTACAAGGCAACGATAGGATGGAAGAATTACTAGTAGCTATGGACGATATTAATAACGCGTCAAATAATATATCCGCAGTAATCAAAGTAATTGAAGATATTGCTTTCCAAACAAACATACTGGCATTAAATGCTGCTGTAGAAGCTGCTAGAGCAGGACAATATGGTAAAGGTTTTGCAGTAGTTGCAGAAGAAGTTAAGAACCTTGCCCAAAGATCTGCTAATGCTGCTAAAGAAACAACCCAAATGATAGAAGACTCTATATTAAAATCTGAAAATGGTAAAAAGATTGCAGATGAATCAGCAGGGGACCTTGCAAAGATAGTACAAGACACAGAGGAAATAGCAGCTCTTATTGAGGACATTACAAAGGCATCTAGAGAGCAGGCAATAGGATTAGAACAGATTAATCAAGGAATTTTGCAGGTATCAGAAGTGGTACAAACTAACTCAGCAACATCAGAGGAAAGTGCAGCAGCAAGTGAAGAACTATCAAGTCAAGCTGAAATACTAAGGGATGAACTAAATAAATTTATAACAAGTAATAAAGCAACAACAAAAAACAATTCGGAAAAATCAAGTCCAGGTCTAGATAAAATTTCTTTAAAATCTAAATCAACTATAAACCTAGATGATAATAATATGGGTAAATACTAATGGTAGCAAATAATTTAAATGGAAAGAGAGAGTCAAATGGCTCTCTCTTAAATAAAAATATAAGTGACAAACTTATAGTAATTACAGATAAAGAATTTGAACAACTATCTAAGTTCATTAAAGCCAATTACGGGATTAATCTAAAAGAGGAAAAGAAATCCCTTGTTATGGCTAGACTCCGTAAGGTCCTTAATCAAAAGGACATGAAGAGTTTTGCCCAGTATTTTGATTACATAATTTCTGACAAAACTGGTCATGCGGCATCTGAACTTATCAATAGAATATCAACCAACCATACTTATTTTATGAGAGAAGCCAAACATTTTGACTTCTTTAGGGACCAAGTATTACCTTATCTAGAGAATACAGTTACTAAACAAGACCTACGCATATGGAGTGCAGGGTGCTCTACTGGAGAAGAACCTTATACACTGGCTATGATAATAGATGAATACTTTGGTAAAGAAAAATTATTTTGGAACACACAAGTATTAGCCACTGATATTTCTAGTGAAGTTTTAGAAAAAGCCAAAAGAGGCCTATATTCTAATGAGAAGATAGCATCTATTCCCTTTGATATAAGAAGCAAATACTTTAAAAGTGTAGGCAAAGAAGAAAGCGAAATAATAGATACAATAAAAAAAGAAGTTATATTTGCCAGACTTAACTTAATGAATGAGACATTTCCATTCAAAAAGAAATTCCATACTATATTTTGTAGAAATGTAATGATTTATTTTGATAGTAAGACAAAGATGGAATTAGTTAATAAGTTTTATGATATGACTGAACCTGGAGGATATTTATTCATAGGTCACTCAGAATCACTAATTAGAAGTGAAACAAGATATAAATACATAAGTCCTTCTGTATATAGAAAAATATAAAATAGGCAAGGTGATGAAGTGAGTAGAAAAACAAGAGTTTTAGTCGTTGACGATAGTCTTGTATTTAGAGAAATATTGTCAAGGGGCATATCTTCAGATCCGGATATTGAAGTTGTAGCAAAAGCGGTGGATCCATATGATGCAAGAGATAAAATATTAGAATATGAGCCTGATGTTATGACTTGTGATATAGAAATGCCAAAAATGAATGGTATAGAGTTTATAAGACAATTGTTGCCTCAATATCAACTGCCTGTAATTGTTGTTTCTACAATTAGTGATGCTGTATTTGATGCTATGGAGGCGGGGGCTGTTGATTTTGTCACAAAGCCTGATGCTAACTCGCCAGAGAGTGTAAGAACATTTATAGAGAATCTTATTAATAAGGTGAAAATTGCAGACCAGGTTAA
>CAZUDG010000114.1:0-4321 GCA_964618775.1 uncultured Lachnospiraceae bacterium
ATTAATGGCCCTTTTAGGCAAAGATATAAAGGAATCTGGAATAATAAAATATGTTCCCCTACCTAGAATTTATGATGTAGACAAACCTATGGAAGAAGACCTAGCTAAATTTAGAGAGGACCTTAAAGAAGCTATAATTAAGCAAATAGATAAGGTTAGAAATAGAAAAAACTGTTTAATAGATGAGAAAGATAATATAAAACAATTTTCTTGGGAATCGATAGTAGATAAAATAAATGAAATGATATAATAGATATGAGGAGGTAATATCATGGATAAAAAGATAATTAGTATTAGTGATTTTCAATTTAGAGAGGAAGTAGGAGATCCTTTTATTATAAGGATGCATCATATTGACTATTATCCAAAGGGAAATAGTAATATGGCAGTGTCGGAAGCTGATTTAAAAGGAAGAAATACTGGAAGCGATTTTGATTTGTCTAATGATTTTAAAATGTATCATGGGAAGGATATACCTGGATTTCCCGTACATCCACATAGGGGATTTGAAACGGTAACCGTTGTAATGCAAGGTTTTGTTGACCATTCAGACTCCTTTGGTGCAACTGGTAGATATGGGGACGGAGATGTACAATGGATGACTGCAGGAAAGGGAATGCAACATGCAGAGATGTTTCCACTTGTAAATGATGATAGGGAAAACACTATGGAACTATTTTAAATATGGTTAAACCTTCCACCAGAAAGTAAATTTGTAGATCCTAGCTATAAGATGTTGTGGGCAGAAGATGTGCCTGTTGTCAAAGATATTGATGAAGCTGGAAATGTAGCTACAATTACTTTAGTTGCTGGTTCCTACAACAATATAAAGAGTTTAGACCCTACCCCTGATTCCTGGGCAAATAACAGGGATAATCAGGTGGGAATTTGGACTATTCACTTAGAAGCAAATGCAAGCTTTACCCTACCTAAAATTAGTCCGACTCTGAACAGACATCTATACTTATACAATGGTGGTAACATTATCATTGATAATACCTTAATTAAGAATGAGAGTAGTATTAAATTAGTAGGAGATCAGGATATCAAAGTAACAGCAGGAGATGATAACTGCTATTTATTATTACTAGAGGGTGAGCCAATAGGAGAACCAGTTGTAAATATAGGGCCTTTTGTAATGAATACAGAAGAAGAAATAAAACAAGCTTATGATGATTATAGAAGCACTAGATTTGGAGGATGACCTTTTAATGAAGGCGATCCTGTAAACGCAAAAAACAGTGGTAGATTTACAAAATATAATGATAGACATATTGAAGAAAGATAAGTGGTATTCTGGTTCGTGGTAGAAAAAAGGGCGAAAAACTAGTGAGAAACACCAATTTTCGCCCTTACCTTTCTTCTTAACACGATATAACCTGATTTTTAAAGTTATTTATTATTTTTCACGTACTGTTTTCATAGCATTGGTCCAAGGAATTAATTGGTCAAGTTGCTTTGTTACATTTTCTTCCTTATCTTGAGTTGGTTTAAATACGCTCATATCCTCAAAATCAGTAAATAATGAAAACATAACTTGTTGACGGATATCCGCCATTTGAAGCTCTGCTACAATCAATCTTAAGTGTTCTACTGCTCTAACTCCCATTGCACTACCATAGCTTACAAATGCAACTGCTTTGTTGTTCCATTCAAGTCCTAAATAATCGATAGCATTTTTAAGTGCGGCAGACGTAGAGTGATTATACTCTGGAGTTACCATTACAAATCCATCAAATTCACCTATTTTAGCAGCCCATTTTTTAGTGTGTTCATTAGCATATTGATTCCATCCTGCTGGAAGTGCTTCATCTAATAAGGGTAAATTATAATCAGCAATATCAATAAGTTCAAATTCAGCATCTGTCCTTTTATTTGCTAATTCATAATACCACTTTGCAACTTGTTCACCATTTCTCCCTGGTCTTGTACTTCCTATTATTATACCTATCTTTAACACTTTATAACCTCCTATTTTGTTAATGCTAATTATTAACTTATTATTAGTGATTCTATATTGTAATATTATACCCTTGAAGATATAGATTAATCATCACCACCAGTAAAATCCTATTAAAGACAAAGTGTTTGCAATAGAATTTTTATGGGTATTACATAAATAGCAAAAAACTTATATTGAAAGGTAGGTTAAATACATGGAAAAAATGCCCACATTATTTATTGGTCACGGTTCTCCCATGAATGCAATTGAAGATAACAAATTTGTACGCGAATGGCAATCACTTACAGAAAGATTACCTAAGCCAAAAGCCATATTATCTATTTCAGCTCACTGGTATACTAATGGTACAAAGATAATGGATGAAGAATCACCAAAGACTATATATGATATGTACGGATTTCCTGATGAGCTTTATAAGATTGTATATGCAGCGAAAGGTTCTCCTAATCTGGCTAAAAATACTACGAAACTGATAAGCCGTCCTGTAGAAACAGATAACTCATGGGGATATGACCACGGCACATGGTCAGTACTCCATAGAATGTATCCCAATGCAGATATTCCACTGATTCAACTAAGTGTAGATAAAGATGCTACCATGCAGGAACATTATGATATTGGTAGGCAACTGGCTAAACTTCGAGAAGAAGGTGTTCTTATTTTTGGAAGTGGAAATGTTACCCACAACTTAAGGAAAGTAAATTGGAAAATGAAGGGTGGATATGATTGGGCCAAGGATTTTGATGATTATATTATTGAAAATATTAAGAGTGCAAATTATGATAATGTAATTAATTATAAAAAAGCAGGGACAGCTGCGGATTATGCTGTGCCAATTTCTGATCACTTCGCCCCGTTGTTGTATGTTCTTGGGGCTTTGGAAGGCAGCGAAAAAGTAAGCGTCTTTAATGATGAATGTATTTTAGGATCTCTCTCTATGACAAGCTACTTATTTGAATAAAGATTTATAAGTTTTAGTTCTTTTATATTTACACTTACCTTTAAATAAGAGTTAATTTATAAAAGGTAAGTGTAAGTATAACTTATTTGGTAGCAAAGTATAATTTGCAAAAGACAGAAATTTTTTTAAAAAAGATAGATTATCAATAAAATCATTAGATATGTAACAGTCTTTTGTTTCTGTGGTGAAGATATTATCAATAATATAGTTCTAAATATGAGAGATACATTAGAGATAAAGGAAGAAGACATAAAACTAAAAGAAAGTGAAGTGATATGAATGTTTAAGGAAACTAGAAAAATTATGCAACTATTTGAGGCTGTAGGGTATAGAAAGACTTAGATTGAAGGCATTGACAAAGAATTGAAGGGAGTGGTAATTTGGATATATTATTAAAAAAAACAAAAGAGGTATCATTATCTGTTCTTCCAATAGTCTTACTAGTTGTTATTCTAAAGTACACAATGGTGCCAATAGATAATACTATGTTAGCAAGATTTATTGTGGGTGCAATATTTGTTATAGTAGGGCTTGGTATATTTTTATTTGGAGCACATTTGGGAATAGTTCCCATAGGATCTCTTATGGGAGAAAGTGTCGCAAAGACAAACAAAGTCCATATCATTGGGATATTAGGTTTTGTATTAGGATTCCTTATTACCATTGCAGAACCCGATCTACAAATACTAGCCCATCAGGTGAATATAGCTTCTGGAGGAATTATCTCTGGCACATTAATTCTTGTAGTAGTTTCCATAGGAGTAGGTATTATGGTGGCAATAGGATTACTTAGAATATTATATGGTAAACCTTTGAACAAAATATTTACATTATTTTATTTCTTTATATTTCTTTTAGCTATGTGGGTTTCAGAGGAATTTCTTGCTATTGCAGTAGATGCATCGGGTGCCACTACTGGGGCCATGACCACACCATTTATCCTAGCACTAGGCTACGGGGTTTCTCAACTAAAAGGTGGTAAAACCTCAGATGAAGACAGTTTTGGAATGGTTGGACTTGCATCCGTTGGGCCAATATTTGCTATTATGATTATGAGTATAGTCTCAGGATTAACAGATATACAGGGGGAAGCAGAAGTATTTATACCTAGTGTTGGTGTATTCATGCCTTATCTAAAGATGCTTCCGCATTTATTAAAAGAATCACTTATAACATTACTGCCATTATTTATTTTATTTGTAATATTCGATAAAACTAAGTTCAAATTAGATAAGAAAAATAAACATGCAATATATAAAGGGATCTTTTACACATATGTAGGACTTACATTATTTTTAGTGGGTGTTAATGCAGGATTTATGGAAGTAGGAAGGGTAATGGGTGAAGGTATAGCAAGTCTAGGTCATCCTTGGATTCTGCCAATTATTGGGTTCTTA
>CAZUDG010000115.1:0-1667 GCA_964618775.1 uncultured Lachnospiraceae bacterium
AAATTCATTATATTTTCCTTCATTAATTATTACTAAAATCTCTATTTCAGGTCTTGTTAATATATCAAAAATACGTATGTTTTTATCTGCAATTCTTTCATGATATATTCTAGGAAGATTAAACTTTTCACTTTTAGAATCTATAATTCTTAATATATTAACATGACTTTCCCCATAATCCCTTGTCAGATATTTTTCGGTAAAATTCTTTGATTTTCGTATTTGAGTGAAATTTCTAATTAGTTTACCATCTTCACTTGTATCATTTCTTCTAAATATTAGCTTATCATTATCAAGTAGCTTCTCAATAATAGACTCTTCAGCATTTCCTTCTAAAACACATATTACATGTCCTGTTTGTAAGGAATCCTTTAAATATTCTTGCATATATATTCCTCCAATTCAATAATACTTGTTGCTCTTGGAGCCGAACCTTTTATATAGTTCGAAAGAATTACCTCACTTTTCTTTAATTCATTTCTTTTCACAACATCTGAATATTTTTGAATACTCGTAAGATTCTTCTTATCCCTTGTTAAAACGTGAATATTATCTTTCCTATCGAAGGAATCTAGGATTTCTGCATAATGAGTAGTAAATATTATGCAAGCACCTTTATTATTCGTGTTTTCATCATTAAATATACTAATAATCATTTTTACAAGTTCTTTATTTAAATGATTTTCTAATTCATCTATTATTAAATAACCGCCGCTTTTTAATGCAATAATTGCATTCTCAATAATTTTTTGACCTTTTATTGTACCCTTTGAAATAAGATCTTCCAGTGCTACAGATGGTGATTTTATTTTTATGTTATTATTTTCAAACTCTATGCTAACACCATCTTCTCCTTGTACCTTTTCAAGACTTCGAATGTTTTCATCAAATACATTCAATATCTTCTTGTCAATGATTCCATTTATAGGATCTGTCCTTTCATCGACAGCATCAAGCATTGTAGTTACAGTGACTTTTGTACCTTTCGTCGCCAAAATAGCTATACTATCATCATCTTTTAATACATCTAGTAACTCTGTTTTCAACCTACTTCTTCTTACTTCTTTATAATTTTCTATTTTAGTAAAATCAAATATATTCTTTTTAGATGTAACCCGTGATTTTGATTTTCTTTTTAGTACTTCTTCTTCATAATAAAAAAATAACTTCCCAACATCATTAACTTTATATTTTATTTGGGATTCTAGTTTGAATACTTCATCATCTTTGTAAAAATAAACTATCATTTTTACACCATTCATTTTTGTGAGTTCATTAACCAATATATAAGGTATTAAGTTTTCGTTTAGCCCCTTATTATTCAACACTACTTCCATTGCCATTTTTAATAATCTGATTGACGTGGTTTTTCCTACTGCATTTATTCCTATAATAGAGATAGCTTGTTGTGTTGCAATAGATCTCCAAATCTTATACACATTGTTGTTGTCCACAATTCTGTCAGACACTGTAAAATCAAGGTCTAATCCATCTTTGAATATTATTATATCATCAAATACAATTCTTAAAATCTTCATGATAAACCCTCCTTTAATTATATTATAACACAATTATATGTAATTTAAACACTTTTTATGTTTAAATTACATATAATTGTGAAATCTTAGATGAGCAGTTTTAAAGGTTAGCAAAGGAAAAGACTACAC
>CAZUDG010000115.1:1767-4184 GCA_964618775.1 uncultured Lachnospiraceae bacterium
ACTACACATTATTACTTGCTAGTTATAATTCAACAATTATCTTATCTATTTTTTTTAAACTTCCTGCCCATTTGATAGGGAAAGGAAGGTTGGGTACAATTACCTCAAATGGTTCATCATCCCAGTGGGCTGGCTCTGTTAAAGTATCATCATGAGTAATATCAAACTTATCGTAATCCACATCATGAAGGAACATGTTAGCCCTACATAAGTTATATGTAGTAATATTAATCTCTTGTCCAAAAAAGCCTTGTCTTACATTGTCTTTACCTAGAATCTTAGTTGATTGCAAAAGCAGAGAGCCAGATCCACAATCTCATTTATTAATTCTTCAGGTTCAAGCTCTAAATCAATCTCCAATATTTTAAAAGAGTATATATTTGCAAGTTTCAATGTCTAATTAAACAGTTTTGCAAACCCAAAGTTTTCACAATTCCCATTGCACTACCCTTTATTTTAGACCCTAAATTTATTATAACATAGCAGAAACCTCTATAAACACCATTAATATAGCGTTATAGAGGTTTTTTGTTTAATCTAATTCTATAATCCAGTCACCTAATAAGATAGTTTCTGAATTCTCAAAGTATATTGAAAAGCTTCTTCCTACATCCTCTACATTTATCGTAATTTCTATTTGACCTGTGGTTCCATTTGGGCCCCATCCATATCCGTTAACCCCTCTAAGATTCATATGGTCTAATAGTTCATCTTCTAGTGAGTTACTTTCCACACGAATTAGTATTTCTTCACCTTGGCGTCTTATATCAAAGATGTTTATATCAAGCTCCCCTAATTTCAACACTTTATTTATTTCTATTAATTCACCATTTTTAGGTGTCTTAATCTTTAATTTATCTGACTTTATATTTGGATTTTGTATTCGCAAATATGGTAATATTAGTTGCAAACCTTCCTCATCCTCAATATCAAAATAGAAATCTGACATTAAGCCTCCAAAGGAAGAAGGTATATTGGGGTAAGTTTTATTTCCTTCTTTATCTAGGATATACATACTTTCTTCAATATCTAAAGGTTCATTATCCCATCTAACCCCGCTCAAACTCCCTTTGAATGGGTAATCTATAACCACCCTATCATTAGACCTATTCAAAAGGCTAATCATCAATCCTTCTTCTGTAGGTTTTTTAATAGCCACTATATCTATACCTTTATCAGACGCGTGGTTACCCAACTGGAGAAAGTCTTCAACTTCTGTTCCTTCTTCTAAGGTAAACTGAATTTCCATATCATTTATTAATAGGTAATAGCTAGATGATTCACTTTCTACTTCAAAGAAATACTCACCACTCCAAAATTCCCCACCACTGCCAGTATGCCAACCTAAAGAATTATATGAGTTGCCATATTCATCTTTCAAGGATATTTCAATAGGATTGTGACTTTCTTTATCTGCTGTCATATAATTACTTTCAATTGCTATATTCAATTTTTCATCTAACTTTGCTGCAGCTGTAATGATGATATAGAAATTATTTTCCTCATACAATACCTTATCCTTAAGAACCAGCACATTACCTTCCTCTGATTCAACAATAATATTATATCCTGGTATATATTTAAGCATTTGCTTGATTGCTGCTTCAACCTTATCAAATCCAATTAAGCTCATAGAGGCAACAATTATGGCCAATGATGCTGCCAAGCCAATAAGAGACCTTCTAAATTTGTTTTTTCCTTTGTTTTCATCTATCCTAGCATCTTCAAATCCAAGTTCAATTCTTCTGTCCAACTCTTCAGGAATAGGGATATTATTTAACTTATCTTTCAGATTCTTATCCATACAGATCCTCCTCATCCTTTAACTTCTCCAAAGCCCTATAATATCTACTTTTAACAGTATTAATAGGGGCCTTTACTTCTTGCGCTATCATTTCAAAGGTGTACTCAAAATATACTTTTAGAACTATAATGTTTTTCTCATCAATAGATAAAGTTTTTAAGTATTCAAGGAATACTACAAGACTATCCTTCTTACCTACTTCCAAAGTATCAAAGTAAGAAACATCTTCTAATAAGACTAGCTTATTCTTTCTAATCAAGTCTTTTGATTTGTTAACTGCAATCTTTAAAACCCAAGGCTTAAACTTCTTAATCTCTCGAATCTTATCCCTTGAAATATAGGCTTGATAGGCAGTTTCTTGAACTATATCCAAAGCATCCGCCTGATTATTTACATAGGTATAGGCGATTCTATATATATCAGTTTTATACTCAGCAAATAATCTTTCAAATTCCCTTTCAGTAATTTTTATTATAATACACCTCCTAGAGAAGACCTTATATATATAAGACGTTTCAGAATCAAAAAAAGTTGCATAAGGTTGAATTTAATTTAAATAATTATAAGTACAAATAATACAACCCCTATAATACCATTAATCTAGCATTATAGA
>CAZUDG010000116.1:0-4142 GCA_964618775.1 uncultured Lachnospiraceae bacterium
TAACATACAAAAATGGTAAGATGTTCACAAAATAGAGATGGGTGATGCTGGTGAACATATATGAGTGGGATATATTAAAAAAAATCTATAACAAGGGCTATACAAGTCAACGTAGTATAGCTGACGCTACGGGCCATTCTCTTGGAAAGGTAAACACTTCAATAAGAAAACTAACTGATGCAGGATATTTAGATGATCAGTATTGTTTAACACAGAAGGCATTAAAAGAGATTGAACAAAAAAAACCACAAAATGCAATCATTCTAGCAGCAGGTTTTGGAGTTAGAATGATACCTATTAATAAAGAAGTGCCAAAAGGGTTAATAAAGATACATGGTGAGCCTTTAATTGAAAGAATAATAAAGCAGCTACATGAAGTAGACATATATAATATAGATATTGTAGTTGGCTTCTTAAAAGAGAAGTATGAATACTTAATTAGTAAGTATGGAGTTAATTTGGTTTATAACTCAGATTATTCCAACAAGAATAATATTCATTCCTTAAATTTGCTAGTTGATAAAATAAGTAATACTTATATAATGCCGTGCGATATATGGGTAGACCACAACCCATTCTCCAAACAAGAATTATATTCATGGTATTCGGTTTCAGATACTGTAGATGATGATAGTACAGTTAGAATAAACAGAAGTATGAAGTTAGTTCCTGTTGATGAGGGTACACCAGGTAACACTATGATAGGTATATCTTATCTTTTAGAAGAAGAAGCCTCTACTCTTGCCTCTACAATTAAGAAATACTGTGCTATGAAAAAGTACAACAGAGCATTTTGGGAAGAAGCACTATTTGATGCTGAACATAATATAACCATATACGCAAGGGTTTATAGACAGGAAGATTTTTTTGAAATAAACACCTATGAACAACTAAGAGCATTAGATGAGAGCTCAAAAGATTTAGATTCATCAATTTTGTCCATAGCAGCAAAAGAATTAGGAGTGGCAACGTCTCAGATTCGAGATATAACTATTATAAAAAGAGGCATGACAAATCGCTCTTTCTGGTTCAACTGTAATGATAAACAATATGTTATGCGTATTCCAGGAGAAGGCACTGACAAATTAATTAATAGGAAGAATGAATACGAGGTTTATCAAGTAATTAAGGATCAAGGAATAAGCGATGAAGTGATATATCTATCAGCTAGTACAGGATATAAAACATCAAAATATTGGAAAAATGCGAGAACCTGT
Organism: uncultured Lachnospiraceae bacterium; assembly: GCA_964618775.1. GTDB lineage: Bacteria > Bacillota > Clostridia > Lachnospirales > Lachnospiraceae > JAAYRG01. Next base: position 1,218 of record CAZUDG010000116.1, read on the forward strand.
AATCCTTTAGACTTTGAGGATGTTAAACAATGTATGCAACGCCTAAGACTTTTCCATGAAAGTAATTTAAAAGTTTCCCATAAAATTGATCTTTTTGAGAGAATAGAATTTTATGAAAGCTTATGGGAAGGTAAACCATCAATATTTATTGACTATAATGAAACTAAGGAAAAAATATTTAGTCTAAAAAGTCTTGTTGAAGGATTACCCAAGATATGGACACTGACACATATGGATGCTGTTTATGAGAATTTCTTATTTGTCAATAAAGAAGTTAAATTAATAGATTGGGAATATGCAGGGATGCAAGACGGCCATGTAGATATAGCTATGTTTGCTATTTATGCAATGTATGATAGGAAGCAGGTAGACGAATTGATAGATACTTATTTTACTGAAGGTTGTACTAGTAAAGTGAGAATAAAAATATACTCTTATATTGCTATATGTGGTTTGCTATGGAGTAATTGGTGTGAGTTTAAGCGTTTATCAGGTGTTGAATTTGGAGAATACTCATTAAAACAATATCACTATGCTAAAAAATATTATAGCATAGTGCAAAAGGAGGAATAGAAGTTGAAATTAGAAAATAAAGCTACAAAGGAAAGTGAAAAAATCACGAGTGCACTATTAATGGCAGCAGGTATGGGTACAAGGATACGTCCAATATCCGAAAACACGCCTAAACCACTGATTCCTGTTAATGGAACTCCCATGATAGAAACAAATATCCAAGGATTAATAAATGCGGGTATTGAGGAAATTATAATATCAGTAGGTTACAAGAAAGAGAAATATTATTATTTAAAAGAAAAGTATGGCAATATTACCTTTGTTGAAAACACTGAATACACCTCAAAGAATACAATATCATCCTTTTACGCTGCTAGGGATTACATTAGAGATAAAAATTGTATTGTATCTGAATCAGACTTATATATTGCTGATCCTAGTTTATTACAAGGTGAAATGGACAAGTCAAGATATTTATTAAGAAAGGTAGAGCCACAAAATTATGAGTGGGGCTTTCATATAGAAGAAGACCAAATCAAAAAGGTTGTCCGCCCAATCCCTGATGTCTACTTAGACCATCATATGTACGGTGTTGCTTATTGGATGAGGGAAGATGTGAATAAGTTAATAGATGCTGTAGAAGAAGCATATAAGCATCCAGGTCATGAACAAAAAGCATATGACGAAATTGCAAACGAAATATTTGATGATATTGATATGGGCTATATAGAAGTAAAAGATGGTCAAATATATGAAGTTGACTGCTTAGAAGACTTACTAAAAGTGGATTCTTCATATGATATATATATAGACAAATAAATTGTAAGGTGGAGGAAATATAATGAATAGCAGTGAATCATGTTTAATTGATAAAGAAAATATTGATTTTTTCTGTAGTGTTCTTAATATAACTAGGGATGAGATTGAAGAGATATATGTTAATCCAGGTCGTAGTGCTAACAATGAAAATTTTGTAATAGTTGCCAAGGGTCAGTCATACTTATATCGTATACCAGGTTTCGGGTCAGACAAGTTTTCTAATAGAGCTAGGGAAGCTCAGGCATATAAAATGCTAGCTCCACTTGAAATTACAGACCAGGTTATACACTTGTGTAAAGATACCGGTATAAAGATTAGTAAGTATTATGAGGAAAGTAGAATTCCTTTAAGTAGTAATAAAGAGGAACTTATAGCTAGTATGCAGACACTTCGCAGACTTCATGAAGAAAGCCTTCAATTTCCATATACTGATACTCTGTTCGATAGAATGGAGAGATACAGAACCTATGCACTAGAGGCTGGTGGTGAGCAATATTATTTGCCAGGATTTGATGAATACTTAGCAAATATGCGTGAGTTTAAGCAGAATCTAGAAAAACTGGATATAGAACTATGTTTTACTCATGGTGATGTATCCATTAATAATATGTTAATAACAAAAGAATATCCTTACCCAATCTTAATAGATATGGAATTTCCATCTATGGGAGATCCTATTGGAGATGTGGCCACATTTTGCGTAGATGCAGAATATAGGAAAGATGATATTGTATTAATGCTAGAATATTATCTGGGTAGACAACCTTCTTTAACGGAACAATATCACGTTATGGGTTTAAGTGCTGTTACAGCTATGATGTGGTATTCTTGGGCTACTTATAAGGCAGCTGTAGAAGAAGATAATCAAATGTATTTGGATTTTAGAGATGCATACCACCAATATGTTGATGAAGTTTATGGATCCACATTAGAAGTATTTAGCCACATATAAGATAAGTTTAAATTATAGCTGATAAGAGAGTAAGTACTTTAGAACTCTTTTTAATTAATTAGATAAAAACATATGACATAAATTATTGAACAAGCTCATAAAATATTGTTAATTGATTAAAGATTGTATTGAAAAACTAAATGGGATATGATAATATTACCATTATAGATGGCATTAATATCAAGTAATAACAAAAAAAGGCAAATTAGGTTTCAAATTTCCAACTGATATTTAATTATATGTAAATATATTAAATATATAATAAATTGATTTAAAAAAAGCGTCAATTCACTTGACAAATGTTACAAAGTTTTGTAAAATTTACATGAGTTGGAAAGTTGTGGCATTATAATTGGTACTGGTAAGATTATACTCATACTAAATTATAATTATCTAATTCCAGAGCTTTTACATTAATAAGTGATTATTAATCAAGCTATGTTAGTAATGTTCATCTGATTTTTTCTATTATACCTCAGAGAAGTTAAGTAAGGGGGCTTCATATAGTTGATGTAGGACCTATTAACTATTTAAAGGGTATTGGATGAATGTATTTCTAAATAGAGAGGAGTGAGGGGATTAGGGTACCAACTAAATCACACAAGTAAGTAATACAATAAAATTATTCAAATTAAATTGGA
>CAZUDG010000117.1:0-4077 GCA_964618775.1 uncultured Lachnospiraceae bacterium
ATTATATACGGATATAGGAGGAAAACATGCTTAAAGTATTTTTGGTAGAAGATGAGGTTGTAGTTAGAAATGGGATTAAAAACAATGTTAATTGGAATGCTAACGGCTTTACTTTTAGTGGTGAAGCTAGTGATGGGGAACTAGCTTATTCTATGATAAAAAATATAAAGCCTGACATTGTGATAACTGATATATGTATGCCATTTATGAATGGATTAGAGCTTAGCAGGCTGATTAAGGAAGAAATGCCTTGGATTAAGATTATTATTCTAAGTGGTTATGAGGAATTTGATTATGCCAAGGAGGCTATTGAAATTGGTGTTACAAACTACTTGCTTAAGCCTATAAGTGTAGCAGAAATAATTAAATGTTTGAAAGAAGTTAGAGTTAAAATTCTAAAAGACCAAGAAGAAAAACTCAATCAGGATACATATAAACAGGAAATGAAAGAATACGAAGAAGATGAAAAAAGACGGCTCTTTCATAACATTATAAATAATGCTGAACCACCTATGAAGTTACTAGAAAAGGGGAAGAAGTTAAATATTGAACTTAGTTCCATGGTTTATTTAATTATATTATTTCAAACAAATGAAACATCCTTTGATAATCTTGACATTAATGCTGATGTTATGGAAAAGCTTAGTACAATAATTAGTGAAAATGAAAATGTCCTTCATTTTAATTTGTTGTTTGGTAAACATGCCCTACTATTAAAAGCCAGTACCAAGGAGGAAATAATTGATAAAAAGGATTACCTTATAAGAGAAGTAAAAGGACTTCTAGAAAATCATAAGGAAGTCACATATTTTGGTGGCGTTGGAAATTCTGTTAAACGCTTAGGAGATCTAGGGAAGTCTTTTGCAGAAGCAAGTAGAGCTTTTGCATATAGATATATTTTGGATACTAATAAGATTTTATCTTATCAAGAAATCACTAATGAAAGCAATGGATTAGTTCACAATGATGATTTAGATTTAGTAAATATTAAACAACTTGATCGAAATAAAGTAGAAAACTTTTTAAAGAGTGGAAGTAAGGAGGATGTCACATATTTTGTAGAGGAGTATTTGAGCTCTATATGTAATGAAGAAACAGGGTCTCTAATATTTAGGCAATATGTTCTTTTAGACATGTATTATATAGTTTGTTCATTTGTAGAAAAATTAGGTTTGGAAATGGATTATATTGACCCACCATTACTTGATAAGCTTAAGTTTGGTCAGAATGTTAATGTATCTGAATATGCACTTAGCTATGTAGTGAAAATATTTCAACAAGGGATAAGCCTTAGGGATGAAATAGCTACTAAAGAATATAGTGACATGATTGATAGGGCTAAGCAATTTATTAATGAAAACTATTTTAAAGATAATATTTCCCTTAACCATGTAGCATCCCAAGTCTACTTAAGTCCTGCCCACTTTAGTTCGGTTTTTAGTCAAAAAACAGGACAGACCTTTATTCAGTATTTAACAGAACTTCGATTAAATAAGGCTAAAGAGCTTTTAAAATGTACCAATAAAAGAATATCAGAGATTGGATATAGTGTTGGTTATAAAGATTCCCATTATTTTTCTTATATATTTAAGAAAACACTAAATCGCACACCAAGTCAGTATCGTAATAATAGGAAGTAGGGGGAGAATATTGAAAGCTAAGGGGAGAAGACTCTTCAATCTAAAATTAAATGTAAAAATACGCTTATATTATTTTGCCATTATATTAACATTTGTATTACTGTTTACAACAATGTTTTCAACATTTATAAAAAACAACAGAGAATATAATAAAATATTACATAGTACCACAGTTGCTAGTGGATTCTCTATTGATTTCAAATCTGAATTTGACTATAAAATGTACAGAATTATTATTGGCAGTAAACCATTTTATGAGGAAGATCCATATGAAGACATTAGGGCTGCTAAGGATATAGCCTTGAAACTTGAGAGTTCGGCAAGAACTAAGAGTAATAAGGACCGAGCAGAGGCCATTTCAAAGTTTTCAGAAAATCTCAACAACCATGTTAATAAAATTGAAATGAATATGAAGGAAACTGGACATTATGATGAGAATATTACTATTTTAGAAAATGATATAAGGGTACTTACTTCATTGATTCAAGACACAGTATTAGAATATATCTATTTCGAAACCATAGAAACTGAGAATGTTAGGGAGGAAATGGATGCACAAATAATGGCTACCATGGAAGTTAGTATTATTATGCTTGGAGCTGTTGTCCTTGGAGCACTTTTCTTCTCGGTGGTTATATCTAATAGTATTTCAAAGCCTATTAAGCAGCTTAGTGAAATTACTAATCAGGTTGCAAAAGGGGACTTGACAGTTAGGTCTAATATTAAAAATGGGCTTGAAGTTCAGGCTTTAAGTGACTCCCTCAATATAATGATTGAAAAAATTAGCGACTTAATTAATAAGGTTAAAATCGAACAAAGCAATTTAAGAAAAACTGAACTTACACTATTGCAAGAACAAATCAATCCTCATTTCCTTTATAATACACTAGATACAATTACTTGGCTCGCTGAATCAAAGAAATACCAAGATGTAGTTGGTATGGTAGGGTCATTGTCAAAGTATTTTAGGACATCCCTAAGTAAAGGTAGTGCTCTAATAACATTAAAAGAGGAAGAACAACATGTAGGTTCTTATCTTGAAATCCAAAAGGTACGATATGAAGATATATTGACTTATGAGATTTCTATCGATGAAAACTTAAGTAACTGTCTTGTACCAAAGATCACATTACAGCCTATAGTGGAGAATGCATTGTACCATGGTATTAAGAATAAAAGAAGGATGGGGAAGATCACCATAAGTGGCAAAAGAGATAATGGTAATGTGGTGTTAGAGGTTAGGGATAACGGAGTAGGTATGACAAAAGATCGATTAGAAGAGGTGAAAAAGGAACTTGACCAACACGAAAAAGAACAAAAGACTTTCTATGGACTTTTCAATGTGAATCAGAGACTTCGTCTGTATTTTGGAGAGGAGTATGGAATACATATATCTAGCAAAGATTCAGAAGGAACACTTGTAACTGTTCGTCTTCCATATGAATTCTAGAGCCTAAGTAACAATAATAGAACTCATGCTAATTTAATTGGCAAATAGTTTGAGTAAATTATGCTTAAATAAAGGAGAATCGAAAGAAAACCAACTCTTTTCGAATAAAACCATAAATATAGAAATAAGATGAAAGAAAACGTAATATCACCGAAAGATATTGAATTGTATTAACTTGGGATTTTAGTAGAATTAAATTGTAAGTTGTAAGAAGTTCTTATTTGCATTAAGAAACTAATAACTGTTATATCAAAGGGAGGTTTACGGTGAAAAACAAGAAAAGATTATTACCATTGTTACTTATGTTTACACTTTTACTGACAATATGGGGATGTAGTGGTGAACCAGCAAGTAGTTCAGGGGACGATGCTGGAGGCGGAGATGGTGACCTTATTGTAGTTGGATATGCTCAGGTAGGAGCTGAGTCTGACTGGAGAACAGCAAACACAGTTTCATTCCAAGATACTTTTGTTGAGGGAAATGGCTACAAACTTATATTTGATGATGCGCAACAAAAACAGGAAAACCAAATTAAAGCAATTCGTAACTTTATTCAACAAGATGTTGACTATATTGTATTGGCACCAGTTGTTGAAACTGGATGGGAAACAGTTCTTGAAGAAGCTAAAGAAGCAGGAATTCCTGTTATTTTATCAGACAGAATGATTGATGTATCAGATGACAGCCTATATACAGCATGGGTTGGAGGAAACTTTGTTAAAGAAGGTAATGATTGTGTTGAGTGGCTTGATGGCTATCTAAAGGAATTAGGTAGAGGAGACGAAGATATAAATATCGTAACACTTCAAGGGACTATTGGTTCTTCTGCACAAGTAGGTCGTACAGAAGGTGTAGAAGAGAAATTACCTGATTATCCAAACTGGAACATGCTTGACAAACAAACTGGTGAGTTTACTCAATCTAAGGGTCAAGAAGTAATGGAATCTTTCTTAAAATCTTATGATGATATTGATGTTGTTATTGCAG
>CAZUDG010000118.1:0-4020 GCA_964618775.1 uncultured Lachnospiraceae bacterium
TTAGCGGATGTGGCGGAATGGCAGACGCATCAGACTCAAAATCTGACGGTGGCGACATCGTGTGGGTTCGACTCCCACCATCCGCAGTGCTAATTATACCTAAGGAAGTCCTTATATTAAGGGCTTCTTTTTTTATCCCCATGTAGATTCACACTCAAGACCAGTGATATTCTTGACATTTGTGAAAAATTAAACTATACTACGTAAGTAAGTAATCACTAACATAACCGAAGTTATATTGAATAGGAGGATATGTATTGGAAAAAATAATCAATGAATTATTTAATATCGAAAGGAAAGCAAATGATATTATGGATTCGGTAAATGACGAAAAAACTCGTCTAAGTGATCATTATAAAGCTGAATTTCATAAATTTGAAGATCAAATAAAAAATGAATCAAAAAAGAATTGTGCAAATCTAAAAAAGCAGATTGAGAATGAATTTATAGAAGAAATTAATGCAATCAATCAAAACTATAATAAACAACTAGCTGCTATAGAAGATAAATATGAGAAGGAAAAAGACAATCTTGTAGAACAAATCTTTCTTAACATAATTTCGGTCTAATGTATATGGAGGATTTATATGAAAAATTTATTAACATATAGCGGTATCAACACCAAAATCAAGGCCATGAAATCTAACTTTATAAGTATTGATGATTTTAAGAAGATGGCTGAACTAGAAACCACTACTGAGTTTTTTGAATTTTTAAAGAATCATCCAGGTTATGGCGATCTATTAAAAGAGGTAGAGGTGCACAACCTACATCGGGGTCAAGCAGAAGCCTACTTTAAAAAAGGCTTTTTAAGGGAATTTGCAAGTATCTACAGCTTTGCAACTTCTAAACAAAGAAAGATTTTGGAAATAATTTACAGACGATATGAAGTGGATTTAATAAAGACTTGTATGCGGATTATTTATAGTGGTAAGGATGAAAATTTTGATTTGTCTTTTATACGCCCATTTATTGAAAAACATTCTAAAATTAACTTTGAATCTTTATCTAATTCAAAAAACATGGATGAATTTATAGCTAATTTAAAAGATTCTAAGTATTATAAATTGTTCCAAAGATTAAGGAAGAGTGGACATGTCTCTATTGTTGATTATGAAACCCAGTTAGATGTTTATTATTTTACAACTAGTTGGAGGGCAGTATATGAGGAACTAAAAGGAGACAATCGGAGGGCTTTTACCCATACACTAGGTACAGAGATAGATTTGTTAAACATTGAATTGCTAATTCGCTTAAAAGCATTTTATAGTTTCGATTCAAAAGATGTTTACGCCTCTATTATACCCATTCATTATAATTTATCTAAGGGTAAATTAATAAGCTTAATAGAAACAAACTCCATATATGAGTTTGCTGCTGTACTAAAAAGTACCCACTATAAAAAACTTGCTAAATCTCTAGAACAAGGTGAAATTGAAAAATCAATTTATGCTATGTTATCAAGGACTTATCAGGAAAGTAAAGATAAATATCCTAATTCTATGGCACCTATTGCTTATCATCTACATTTAAAACATATAGAGATAGATAAAGTAACAACTGTCTTAGAATGTATACGTTATAAGTTAGAACCAAATGAAATTTTATCTTATGTATTATAATAATTAAGGAGGTATAATCTTTGATTGAAAAAATGAAATTTGTCAGTATTACAGGCCCAAAGGATGATTTTGATAATTTTGTTAATAATTATCTAAACAAATATGATATTCATTTGGAAGATGCATTAACGGAATTAAGTTCAGCACACGACTTACGTCCCTTTACTGAAACAAATCCTTATAGAGACACATTAAGTCAGGCTAATGAATTAATTGAATATATTAACTCATCTACACCTACTAGTAAGAAGCAAATAACTCCTGCTGAAGCAGAAGACATTATTATCTCTACACTTTCTTCTATTAAAGACCTGAATGCAGAAAACAAAAGACTAAAGGAAGTAAAAGATGATTTTAGAGATTTAATGGATAGGATTGAGAATTTTCGCCAGCTGGATTTTGATATTAGAAAATTGCTTGAGTTTAAATTCATTAAGTTCCGTTTTGGTAGAATACCCAATGATTACTATAAAAAGTTTTTAAAATATGCTTACAATAGTATAAATACATTGTTCTTGGAATCTAATAAGGATGCTGAATATGTGTGGGGGGTATATTTTGTACCAGAAACATATGTAGAAAGAGTAGATGCAGTATTTACATCTTTGCATTTTGAAAGAACTAATATCAATGGTGGTAACCATGAATTGATAGGGGACACTAAAACTCCAGAGATTGCTTTTGATGAAGCCAAAAAGGGATTTGAAGAGACAGCTGATAAAATCAAAGACATCAGTAATCAAATTCAAAATATTATTAAAAAACATACTAATGATGTGCTTGCTGCAATAGAAGTTTTAAGTAGCTTTAATAACACCTTTGATGTAAGAAAAAAAGCAGCATTAACAAAGGCTAAAAGTCATGAAACAAACTATTTCTTTCTATGTGGTTGGCTAAAAGAAGAAGATTTGGATTCTTTTTTAAATGATATCAAAATAGAGAAAAACCTGGAATGTATTGTAGAAGATGACGATATAGGATCTTCCAAACCACCAACAAAGTTAAGCAATTCAAAACTAGTTAGACCTTTTGAAATGTTTATTCGCTTATATGGTTTACCAGCCTACCATGAATTAGATCCGACTTGGTTTGTTGCACTAACATACCCATTAATTTTTGGAATGATGTTTGGAGATGTTGGACAAGGACTCTTGTTAACAATCGGTGGTGCAATAATTTATAGACTAAAGAAATCTGACCTAGCGGCAATAATTTCATTGGCTGGGGTAATATCCACTTTATTTGGTTTTGCTTATGGAGCTTTCTTTGGATATGAAGATATTATTCCAAGGCTTTGGTTAAACCCCATGGAAAATGTTATGGATGTACTAATATATTCTATAGGCTTTGGTGTGGTATTAATTATGCTCACAATGGTGCTTAATATTATTAATGGAATTAGAGAAAAGAATATTGAGAAAATCTTCTTTGACACTAATGGTGTCTCAGGACTTGTTTTTTATGGTACTGCAATTGCAAGTATTTTACTTTTTGTAAATGATAAGCCATTAATGGCAACTACAATTTTAATCATCTTTTTTGGTGTTCCTCTACTTCTTATATTACTAAGGACACCTTTGATGAACTTAATAAAAAAGAAACCTGAAATACTTCCTGAAGGAGGAATGTATTTTGTAGAAGGAATTTTTGGATTAATAGAGGTTTTATTAAGCTATATAACAAATACGGTTTCATTCTTACGTATTGGGGCCTTCGCAATGATGCATGCAGCCATGATGAGTGTTGTCATGTTACTAGCAGGGGCAGGTAATGGTAGTGGTAATTTAATTGTAATCATACTCGGAAACATTTTAGTTATTGCTCTAGAGGGATTGGTTGTAGGTATTCAGGTTTTAAGACTTGAATATTACGAGATGTTTAGCCGTTTCTATAGTGGAACTGGAAAAGAGTTTCAACCATTCCAAAGCAATAATGTAGAATCAAAATAATTATTTATATTAAACAGGAGGATTTTAATTATGACAGTAAGAATTTTATTAGTAGTGGCTTTGATATTAAGTATAATATTACCTTTTGGAGGTTTTTTACTAAGCAAAAAGAAGGAAAAGGGAACATTTAAAGCATCCTTGGCTGCTAATACCTTTTTCTTCTTCGGTACCTTACTTATTGCAAATATCATGCTTTTTTCTGGTAATGTTTCAGCAGCAGGAGCCACTGCAGAAGCAGCTTCAGCAACAGCTGAAGGCTGGAGATACATGGCCGCTGCACTTTCAACTGGATTATCTGGTATTGGTTCAGGTGTAGCTGTAGCATCATCTGCATCTGCTGCAATTGGTGCACTTAGTGAAAATGACAGTGTAATGGGAAAAGCTCTAATATTTGTTGCCCTTGCAGAAGGTATAGCATTATACGGTCTAATAGTTTCATTTACCATACT
>CAZUDG010000119.1:0-3939 GCA_964618775.1 uncultured Lachnospiraceae bacterium
CTCCCTACAACATCTTTATTGACCTCTCAAGGCACGTTGAAGCAATCGTGAAGATGAAAAAACTATAAAACATAGTAATGGTAACGGTTTAAGGCATTGAATGGACAGATGACATTCAATGCCTTTCTTGTACTCGGGAACATATCCATTAAAGATATGTGGTGTCTACGCTCTGGCAAAATTCATTATTCCAGGGATATGTAAAATAGTAAATATAGGTTTATTAGATAAATTCTGTATGGTACAATGATTATGAGTATCATATTGATTGTTATGATATTTGTGAAGATTTCCGTAAATCTTGAAAGGAGTGAATCTATGAATCACCTTGAAAAATTAGATTTATATCAAAAGATCATTAATGAATTAAGACCTTTTGAGGGTGAAATGTTAAAGCAAATAAAAGAATTTTATCGAATTGGATTAACATGGACTAACAGTGGGGGGTAAACCCCTAAGGGATATGTTTGAGGCCTTGAATCATGCCAAAGCATATGATTATATGTTTACTTTACTTGGTAATAAAGAAATTGCAGAGAAAGATATTCCAGGGTTTCGATGGGCAATGCTGTGAAGACTTATCTTTAGTGGAATATATGGCATTAAAGAAGGCATATGATATAAAAAACATAACAATACAGGAGCTGGGGGATTCACTTAATATTACCAAGAGCGGTATTAGTAAAATAATAGATCGTCTTGAGAAGAAATTCTATGTAAATAGACATCAATGTTCATCTGATGGTAGAGTATGTTGTGTATTGCCCAAAGAAAAAGGGAAAAATGCTATATACAAGATTTCTAATCGTTACAATGAATATCTTCATGAAATACTTGTAGAGGTAGATGAAGACTCGATACAAAACATCAAGAACACGCTGGAACTACTACTTAAAGCAATACAAGATAAAGGCTTCATAAAATCAAATTAAGAATGTAAGATTGAAATCGGGGCTGCTCTATAACAGCTTTTATAAAAAAGGTAAAGGTCTCATTTATGAAGGGATGGGCTGATTTTAAAGGAGTTTTTATTTGTCTTCTAATTGGAGTTGGGGTCGGTGCGGCAATATATGGATATCTTCTGGAAGATTTGGTGTTTAAAATTGCAGGTTCTGATAATTCGCTAGCCGTTCCAATAGTGGCGCTTATTGGTGTGCCACTATATATTCGAGCTGAGTTGGAAATACCAATAGGCTTTGCATTGATGCAAAAGGGTATGAGTACGGGTGTAGTATTGAACTGGAAGAGGTTACAGAAGAAAAAATTGATAATGAAAATGATAATGAGACAACAAAGCAAGAAAATAACTCATGTTGCAGTTAGAAGCTAACTAAAGGTAGGTGATTTGAATGATATCAGAAGAATTATGGAATATATACAATACTAAACTAAGGGGTTACATTATGAGAAAAGTATCAGATAAGTATGAAGCTGAAGATATATTTCAGGAAGTTGGTTTTCGTCTTATTAAAAGCGAAAGCAAAATTTCGGATGTCGAAAAGATTGATGCTTGGTTGTATCGTATAGCTAGCAACGCAATAATTGACTATTATAGGCGTAAAGACAGATTTACTTATATTGATGATATTGATGCTGTGAATATTAAAAAATCCTATATACCCGAATTTGACAATTATAATAGCGAAACTGCATCCTGTCTTCTTAAATTGACTAAGCTTTTACCTACAACTTATAAAGAGGCGATAATTGAAAGTGATTATAATGGTATTCAGCAGAATATACTAGGAGATAAATGGGGTTTGAGCTATTCTGGCGCTAAGAACAGAGTACAACGAGCACGAAAAAAACTGAAAGAAACAATGCTTAATTGTTGTGAAGTTAAAACTGATAAACGAGGTAATATTATTGAGCTTGTGAAAAAGAATGTCTTAAGCGAAGAATCTTCATGTATTAATTGTTAAGAAGTGTGGGTCTTTTTGCTGATATCTCCGTCTAATATTATAGAAACATAACTAAAATTTAATGGAGGTATTCAGATGCAAACTTTAAAAATTGAGTGGAGACACCTTGATGTTGATGGGGAAACGTGTGATCGATGTTATGATACTGGAGAGAACTTGAACGCAGAAGTAAAACGACTAAACAGAAAGTTGGATTCAAAAGGAATTAAAGTAAAGTGGTTTGAAACAAAACTAAAAGACAATCAAATTCCACAATCAAATACAATCTTATTTAACGGGGTTCCGATTGAAGAGATTCTAGATATCAAAGTATCAGAAAATTATTGTGATTCCTGCACTGAACTGTTAGAAATAGAAGCATATTGTAGAACTGTATTTTATGATGGACTTGAATATGAAGATATTCCAGCAAAAGCAATTCGTGAAGCAACATATAAAATTCTTAACTTAACTGAATCACAAGAATCGCCAATAAATACTTTAAATAATGCAGGTGGCTGCTCCTGTGGTTTCGATTGCTGTGATACATCAAAAGATACTGAGGATGATAAAAAACGTATTGTCATTGATTTATTATACCTAGATTTAAGCGTGTGTACACGATGCCAAGGAACGGATACAAGCCTTGATAATGCATTGACGGATGTTTCCAAGGTGCTCGAAGCTACTGGTGTAGAAGTAATTGTAAACAAAGTACATGTTTTAAGTGAGGACCAGGCGAAAAAGTATCAATTTGTAAGTTCTCCAACTATTCGTGTTAATGGTCGTGACATCCAAATGGAGGTAAAAGAAAGCCTTTGTGAATCTTGTGGAGATTTATGTGGTGATAATGTGGATTGTCGTGTATGGGTTTACCAAGGTCAGGAATACACTGTACCACCCAAAGCAATGATTACTGATGCAATCCTGAAAGAAGTATATAATAGTAATAATAAGAAGGAAAAAATGAAGGAATATATCCTACCGGAAAACTTGAAACGGTTTTATGAAACAATGAAAAAGAAGAATGGTGAAACTTCAAATAATGCCGTTAAAATAATGAAAATTAAAATTGATGAAAAGGAAATCTTAGTATCGAACCCAAACAAAAATATTGTTGAGATTGGAGATGAAAATGGCATCACCATTGCTGCTCCATGCTTTAGGAGCACAAAGAGACAGGGTTGTTGCGCAGCATGTGTTATTGAAATTGACGGTATTCAAAAGTATGCATGTGGAACCAAACCTCAAGATGGTATGAATATTATCTATAATCGTAATGACTTGGCTAATATTAGAAAAGAAAGACTGAAAAAATATGCACAAGCTGTTAAAAATAATGACACAAGCAATAATTCGTGCTGTGGTACTGACCAACAAAATCCAATAAAAAATACATCCTCGTGTTGCTGCTCAGACAAATCTTGTTGCAGTTAACACTCAAAAATAATATTTATGAAATAACAAAACCCTCTAAAGTAGATTTTGATACAGCGAAAGTTTTAATAAACGAGTACAAGAAAACTCAAAAGGAGGCAGAATAAATGGTTGGGATTAATTATGAACCTTTATAAAATCGGTATCAGGACTAGTTATGGAGTCCCAAGAACTTTGGTTGTCAGTACTAGAATGATAGTAAATATAGTGGTTATTTTTGAATAGATTGTTTTTGGGGAAAAGGTTCCGCTAAGGAACCACCAGGTCTAAATGACATCATTATTGTACTCTCAAGGCATATCGAATGCGTAATAGGAATGCAAAGGAAAGATACGTAGAAATCCTTAATTTTCAACACTTTACGAGGTATGTTACTTTTACCAAAGATGGTGATGATTTTAGAAATAAGGAATTGAGAAATAAAATTGAAGTATCAGTAGTTTTAGATATGGAGTGTGTAGATATGTTGATAGATGATTAAATCAAGATATTCAGCAATATTTATACCATGTAATGCTAAGTAAAATTAAATTAAGTATAAATAGAAAAAGCCGTTTTCTTTATTGAAAAATAAAGTAAGCGGTTTTTTTGTACCCAAAAT
>CAZUDG010000120.1:0-3932 GCA_964618775.1 uncultured Lachnospiraceae bacterium
AAAGGAGTGAGTTAGCGTGAGTAATGATAACTCTAAAGTATATTTAAAATTAGCAGACTCTACTTTTAAGCGATTTCCTAATCTATCAGATAAGTGGGATCATGAATATGCAGTTACATTAAAAGCTATGGAAGACATTTGGATGTTAACAAATGATCAGAAATATTTTGATTATATTGAAGCTAGCATAGACCCAATTGTTGAAGATGATGGTCAGATCAAAGGTGGATATAGCCTTGAAGCTTATGAGCTAGATAATATCAATACTGGTAGAGTGTTGTTTAGCTTATATAACAAGACAAAAGATGAGAAGTACAAAAAAGCGGCAGAATTATTAAAAAGCCAGCTAGATACACATCCAAGAACTTCGTTTGGTAATCTTTTGCATAAGAAGGATATAAAAGATATTATTTTTATTGACAGCATATACATGGGAGTGATTTTTTTAGCTCAGTATGGCAAGGAATTTGATGACAGTGAAGCTCTAGATGATGCAATTAATCAGATAATTAATGCAGCCCAACTTAATCAAGATAAAGAAACTGGTTTATTATATCAAGGATATAATGAAACAAAAACAGAAGTCTGGGCAGATAAAGAAACTGGCTTATCTAGTACTTTTTGGGCTAGAGGAATAGGTTGGTACTCAGTGGCTTTGATTGAGATGATTGAATATCTTCCAGAAGATCATCCTAAGAAGGATCAACTAGTTGAGATATTTAAAAACCTTATGAAGGGTGTAGTTGATGTTCAAGATGAAACTGGTGTATGGTGGCAAGTTCTTGATCAAAAAGATCGAGAAGGCAACTATCTTGAAGCTTCTGCTTCGGGTATGTTTACATACAGCTTAGCAAAAGGCACAAGATTAGGTTATATTGATTATAAAGACAATGCTATAAAAGGCTATAATGGTCTAATTGAGCAATTTATAAGAGAAGGCTCAGATGGAGAAACTCATCTAATAGGAACTTGTATATCAGGTGGATTAGGTGGAAAAGACTACAGAGATGGATCATTTGAATCATATGCAGTTGAAGAAACTGGTGTAGATGACCAAAAAGGTGTAGGAACCTTCTTAATGTCAGGAGTTCAAATAGAGCTATTGACTAAAGAGGACTAATTATTCTAGAAAATAATTCAGGAATATTTATAAATAAAAAAAAGATATCATATTTATAAATCTGAATTGTTATATAAATAAAGGAGGATTTTTATGAAGAAATTTAGATCTATTTTACTAGTTTTATCATTAGTATTAGTAATGGGGCTATTTGTAGGATGTGGTTCAAAAGAAGCTGAAGAAACAGACGCAGCAGAAGAAACAACTACAGAAGCAGCTGAAGAAACAGACGCAGCAGAAGAAACAGACGCAGCTGAAGAGCCAGCAGGAGAGGGTCAACTTTTCAGATTAGCTGAGACTCATCCGGAAGATTACCCAACAACTCAAGGTGACTATGAGTTTGCTAGATTAGTTGAAGAAGGCACTGATGGTCGTATTAAAATTGAAGTTTATGCAGGTGGAGTTCTTGGTGACGAGAAATCAGTTGTAGAACAAGTTCAATTTGGTGCTATTGACTTTGCAAGAATCTCTTTATCACCAGTTACTGAGTTTGAAGAATCATTAAACGTATTGATGCTTCCATACCTATACAGAGATGCAGATCACATGTTTAAAGTACTTAATGGTGAAGTTGGTCAAGAATTACTAGCTAACCTTGAAGATAGTAGTAATTTAGTAGGTTTAGTATGGTTTGACGGTGGAGGAAGAAGTTTCTATAATACTAAGAGAGACGTTAATTCTCCAGCAGATTTAGAAGGATTAAAAATCAGAGTTCAAGAAACAGAAATGATGATGGACTTAGTTGAAGCTTTAGGTGGTTCACCTGTAGTTTTAGCATATGGTGATGTTTATTCAGCACTACAAACAGGTGTTATTGATTCTGCTGAAAACAACTACCCATCATACTATTCATCATATCACTTTGAAGTTGCTAAACACTTCACACTTGATGAACATTCAAGAATTCCTGAAATAATTATTACAAGTTCTGATATTTGGGATACAATCTCAGATGCAGACAAAGAAGTAATTAAAGCAGCAGCATTAGAAGCTCAAGCTTTCCAAATTGAAGCTTGGAACGCTTTTGAACTAGAATCTGAAGAGGCTGTAATTGAAGCTGGATCTACAGTTATTCGTTTAGACTCCAATGCAGAATTCCAAGAAAAAGTTCAACCTCTATATGACAAATATGGCGCTGGATATGAAGATATAATTGAAGCTATATTAGCAACAGAATAAATAACAACGCTTTATAAAACTAAATCAATATATGATTAACTTAATAGGGACTAATTAATATTAGTCCCTTTTTACAAGAAAGTTTATATGAAATAAAAAATTGAAGGAGATAAGAGATGAAAAAATTCGCAGAATATCTCAAGAAGTTCATAGAGTTCATTTGTTTGGTTTCAGTAACTCTAATGTTAGTAGCTGTTGTTATTCAAGTTGTTTCAAGAATAGCAATAAAAACTTCCCCAAGATGGTGTGAAGAAGTTGCATCAGTGTTAATGGCATGGTTTACTTTCTTAGGAATTGCCATTGGTGTACACGAAGGAATTCATATGGCTATTGAAGTAATAGTTAATAGATTACCTAAAAATATTAGAAAAGCATTCGAAATTGGTGGACAACTATTAATGGGTTATTTTGGTTTTTCACTATTGCTTTTTGGAAGTCGTCTAGTATATGCGACAAGGACTTCTACATTACCAGCTACAAAATGGCCAGCATTTATGCCATATTTAATGACCCCACTTGCAGGGTTTTCCATATTGGTTTTTATAATAGTTAATATAATAAAGATTGCAAAAGACCAACCAATTAAAGAAATTGAAGTTAAGGGAGGAGAATAATAATGACTGAGACAAGTATTGCAGTAACCATTTTATTAGGACTGTTTCTTTTATTATTGCTTTTAAAAGTACCTGTTTCCTTTGCACTTGCAATCTCAACATTTGCTACAGCAGCGTATTTAAACATTCCAGCAATGGTTGTTACTCAACAAATGGTAAAATCAGCTAACTCATTCTCACTAGTTGCTATACCATTCTTTATTGTTATGGGTGAAATAATGGGGGCTGGTGGAATTTCAGATAAAATAGTTGACTTTGCGGACGTATTAGTAGGTAGATTTAGAGGTGGGTTAGCAAAGGTTAACGTTCTCGATAGTATGTTCTTTGGTGGTATATCAGGATCAGCAGTAGCTGATGTTTCATCACTAGGAGCTGTGGTTATCCCTATGATGGAAAGACAAGGATATCCTAGAACATTTTCAGTAAGTATAACAATAGCGAGTTCAGTACAAGGTATATTAATACCACCAAGTCATAATATGATTATATATGCAGTTGCTGCAGGTGGACTTTCAGTTTCTAACATGTTCTTAGCAGGAGTTATACCAGGAATGTTCTTGGGTGCTATGCTATTTATACTAGTGCATTTTATGGCTATTAAATACGACTTTCCAAAAGGTAAAATATATGGTTTTAAAGAAGGTCTTCTTATAATTAAAGATAGTGTTTTAGCATTAGTTACTATTCTTATAATTATGGTTGGTGTTGCTTTTGGACTATTTACAGCTACTGAATCAGCTGCTATAGCTGCTGTTTATGCATTCTTCCTAGTATTCTTTGTTTACAAAGAAATCCCACTAAGATCTATGACAACAATTTTAGGAGATTCGATTAGAACTCTTGCAATTGTTTTCGCTTTGATCGCAACTTCAGGTGGTTTTGGTTGGATGATGACTTACTTGAGAGTTCCGAATATGATTACAAACGCATTAATTGGAATTACTGATAATAGAATTGTTATTATGTTAATTGTTAACGTAATCCTATTATTCCTTGGAATGATTATGGATATGGCTCCA
>CAZUDG010000121.1:0-3912 GCA_964618775.1 uncultured Lachnospiraceae bacterium
AATTCTGATGACGTATTGTGGTTCAGAGGAGAAATAATAGAAGTTGACCACAACATATAGTGGTTTGAGGACTAAAAAAGGGTCAAAAAATGGTCGAAGAACACCGTTTTTTGACCCTTAAAAATAAGATGTTTTATAGATGACATAATTAAATTGGTATTTATAAGATAAAGAATAGAACAAAATTCAAACATGGTATGGAGTGGTGCTAGTATATAACCATGGACACTAAACAAGGTTTTTAATATACTAAAGCTAAGTAAGGAAGTGTTCTTTATAAGTTGTTATATTAGTATTTATGTGTTGTATAGGGGGGTGACATATTTGTATGGGTTAGATATAAATTTTGATTATGACTTTATAAAAGAATATAGATTAAAGTCTGAAAGCCAATGTGATTGTGCTTATTGTATAAACTATTACAAAACTTTCAAAGAAAAGTATCCTAAAATATCTAAATTTTTAGAGGAATTTGGTTTAGATATAGACTTTCCATTAGAAATTATGCCATTAGAATATGACAAGCTGGACAATGAGATGGGATATACATCCTATTATCCAGTTAAAGGTACTATGGATAAAGATGAGTTGATATTAAACTTGGATGGAATTGAGGTAAGAGTGTTTAAAGGTTCAGATTTAAATAATCCTTGTCCTAATCCTAAAATGGAAGAACCTTATATAATTATAGAAATATATGGAATTAGACTGCCATGGATTTTGGACGAAGAAGCAGAGTAAATATCTTTGAATGTGAATAATAATTAGGATTTTAAGATGCACTTACACTTATAAAATAGGAGAAAATAGATGAATATAATAAAAATAGAGGGTATATCAGGATTATACCCTGAACAAATAGAAGGAACATCAGAGTGGTATTATTGTAAAGAGGGCAAAAACTGTTTTTGTGATTTGTATGAAGCAGAGGAAATAGTCAAATCTGGAAAGGAGTTTTCTGGCATGACTTGTCACTTAATTCATTATCCAGAAGGAACTGTATACAGTCCATTTAAACTTCAAGAAAACAGATATATTGAGGGACCAGTCTGGGATAATGGTAAGCTATACTTTCTGTCTGTTGATTTTACTATTCAGAGAATACAAATATATAGCTATTTACTAAATGAAGAAATAATTGAACTGATAAAAGAGTTACCACTTGGAATTGTTAAAGACTGTTACAATCTTATGTTAAAAGTATCACCTATCACTCTTACTAGGGATGAAAATGAGGGTATCCTTGAAGTTGTCTGGCCCAATAATAGAGAAATTCAAGTAGGACCAACTGAGACATTACTGTTTCGTGATGAAGATGATTTGTATTTATCAGAATGGCATGAGAATCCAGAGTATAATGAAAATGTAATTGTTAGAGATTTAAAAACAGGAAAGATAAAAGAAAAACAACCAGGCTATCTATGCAGATTACCTGATGGAGTTTATTGGAGAATATAATATTTGGATCTTTCAGTGAATTTGGGCAGTGTTATCGGGATTTGAGAAGAGCATAACATTAGATGAAGTATTAGAATATCCTCTATCCTATGCAGAGGAATATACAGGATTTTGGGAAAATCCAATTTCTATACAACACCCTTTGGCAACTGTTGAAATTGTTCCTTGGGACAGTTCACTTACATTAATTATTAGTAGAGAGAGAAAAATAGTCGATGACTTTAAGGAAGGTTTCCCATTAAGTGAAGACTTGGCAAGGAGAAAAGGTAATGATAAAAGAATTAGATATATCTAAAATAGATAATATAATGAGAATCTGGATTGAAGAAAATATTAATGCTCATGATTTCATTTCTAAAGATTATTGGGAAACAAACTATGATTATGTGAAGAGTGCTTTACCAGATGCAACTGTTTTTGTATATGAAGATAATGATGAAGTAAAAGGATTTATAGGTATTGTTGAAAATTCATATATTGCAGGGTTATTTGTTTCAAATAGATATCAGGCTAATGGTATAGGTGGAGAATTGCTTGAAAGGTGCAAACAAGAATATTCTATTTTAAAATTAGATGTTTATGCTAAGAATATAAAAGCAGTAAACTTTTATAAAAAACATGGATTTAAAATTGAACAAGAAAAAGAAAGTGAAGATACCAAGGAAGTAGAATATTCAATGGTATGGAAATTATAGAAATAAAGGGATCTATTTGTGACGCATAATTTATCCTTAACGTCATAATGCAATTAATATGTTTAAATAAAATAAAAACTATTGAATGTAACTTTAAAATAGTGTGCAATATAATCAGAAGGTAAGAATTTTTGAAAGGGAGATAGCTATGATGATATATTGTAGTTCTAGGGGGATAATAGAGTTTGTCCACAATATGTAGTGGTTTGAGGGTGGAAATAGGGTCGGAAATCGGTGATAAAACACCCTTTTTTAACCCTTTTAAATAGTGCATTTGACAGATGACATTGGATAATTGAAGATATCCGAGGGGTAAATGAGTAAATTTGGTTGATAAAATGGTAGGTGTATTAGAATATAAAAAATCTAATACACCTATTTTTATGTAAGTCAAAATTAAATATAGAGAATAAGAAGGGGTGGCGAAGTTCAAAGGTCAATTAAGATGAATAGATTTCGCTTTTTTATGCCTAAAAATAGTAAGAGAGGGGGATAGGAACAGTGTCTTCTTATTTATATATGGAACTCCTTGGAGGTAATAAAGCAACTGATAGAATGCATCCAATCACTTCTTTCGACGATGGAGTTCTTGGACATTCCTGGCATACATTTATTATATAAAAAACATCTTGACAGACTAACAGCTGTTAGTTATGATTAAACTAACAACTGTTAGTAAAGGTTAGTTATTATTTTCTATTTGCCAAAAGTATAAAAAGGAGGGCTATTATTGACTACTAGAGAAAAAATCATATATGAGGCTTTATCCTTATTCTCTGTTAAAGGCTATGATGCTGTTACCATTCGGGAAATAGCTTCAGCAGTTGGAATTAAAGAAAGTTCAATCTACAATCATTTTAAAAACAAAAAGGATATCCTTAACATAATTATTGAGGAGACACTTAAGAGATACTATTATACTTTGGAAAGTGTGCAAATACCAGAATCAGAGGATGATAATGTATCAGAGCTTTACGATAATATTACTGATGATAGATTCTTAGATATGTGCACAAAGATATTTTTATTTTACCTAAAGGATGATTATATATCAAAATTAAGGCGTCTATTAACCATTGAACAATATGGCAATGAGGAAATAGGGGAAATATTTAGGAATGTCTTTATAGATAGGGTTTTAGAAACTCAAAGACAGGTACTACAGAAGTTTATTGACAGTGGAAGGTTTATCCAAGGGGATGCCTACACCATGGCCTTGCACTTCTATTCTCCTATATTTTTACTCCTTTATAAGTATGACAATTGCCCTGAAAGGGAGGAAGAGGCTATATTGGCATTAAAGAAACATGCAAATCAATACAATGCTATTTATCGTAGCAATCCTATAGAAAGAGTGGGGAGTAAAAATGAATGAAATAAGTCGTGGTAAATCTTTAGCCCTACGAACCCTTGCACTCTCGGGTGTTTTAGCTGCAATCTTTTATCTAAGTCATGTAATTGGAGGAAGAATGGTTTGGAGTGATTATAATCCTTTAATCCAGCCAATTAGTGATCTTACAGCTACTTCATCCATTAGCCAGCCAGTGGCATCAAGGATTCTCTGGGGGTACAATATCTTCAATTTGCTTTTTTGTGGAGTACTTCTTGTCTTTTTTAGAAGTTTTTTCCCTATTAATAAGATGTTTTATAGTGGTTTGATTTTAAAATCATTAGCTGAACTACTTTCCACATTCGGATATATGCTCTTTCCTTTAGCAGACACAACCTGGGGTAATTCTTTTCAAAACACCATGCATTA
>CAZUDG010000122.1:0-3892 GCA_964618775.1 uncultured Lachnospiraceae bacterium
AATTATTTACTCATTTCAATGACAAGAAAATGTGAGCTTTCTATTGCTTTTATTTTTATATCCTCTTCTATAATCTCCAAGGCATCCCTCGTATTTAGAACTATATTATTGATATCTGAACTTCCTTCTATTTGTACTAAATATGCCTGTCGACCCTCTCCTACTTTAAAATCGATTTCTTTATCCTTATCTAGTTCTAATACAAATATATTAGAGTCTTGATTGATTTTTATTTTTGCATCGCCTTCTTTAGGTGAAACAATATTAAGCCATTTGTTTTTTCTATCATCCCATTCAAACTCATAATCTCCGTAGTCAGGTTCAAGCCCTCTCTCATTAGGAACTATCCATATTTGAAGAAATCTTAATGTTTCATTGCCATAGTTGTGCTCACTATGAGATATTCCTGTCCCTGCACTCATGTACTGAACATGCCCACGGGATAGGGTGCTTTCATTGCCCATACTATCTCCATGAGTCAGCTCTCCATCAACAATATAACTTATAATTTCCATATCATTGTGGGGATGTGAATCAAAGCCTGTTTCTGGCTCTACCATATCATCATTTATTACTCTTAAAACTCCAAATTTCAAATTGGATGGGTTATAATATTCTGCAAAAGAAAAATGGAATTTACTTTTTAACCATATTAAATCACTGCTTCCCATCTTAGTACTATCTATCCTTTTTAACATAATTGCCTCCTGTAATTTTAAATTAATCTATATATAATAATTTAATGAATATTCTACTTTTTTTCTTCCTCAATGGCTTTCAATGCTTCTTTTTTACTTCCAGTTGTGGATCTAATCGAAAAAGCAACATTCACAATATGATCTGATATTCTTTGCAATGAAAACAGAACTGAATAAATACTCTTTGATACCTCAACAGGGTACATCCCGGAGTTTAAACGTATTACATGTTCATCGCGAGTAGAGGATATTAGTTCTTTAATTTCTTTGTGTAAATTTGAAATCTTGTTAAAGTTTTCGGTTCTACGTTTTGTAAACGCATCAAACCCTAGGTCGAACATTGCGGATATAAGTCCGTAAATTTTGTCAAGTTCATCTTTAGTCTGGTCTAAAAATTTAACATCATTTTCCTTCATGTAACTAGTTTCTTTTATTAAAAGTATCGCATAATCGCCTAATCTCTCAATATCGTTTGTTACATGATGCAATCCTCCAATCAGTTTTTCGTCATCAGCGAATTTAGTAGCTGCTGAAATTTTGATGAAAAAGCTTGTGAGCTTGTTGGTTAAGAAATCAATCCTATATTCAGCATCTGCTATTTTTTTGCTTTCACTCATATCTTCGTTGACTAATGAAGCAAAAGAACGATCAAGGTTTTCCTTTGCTAAAATCATCATATCATACAATTCCTTTAATGCCTGTTGGATGGCAACCGCCGGAGTTTGTAGGAAACGCTCATCAATATATGATAACTCTTCCAAATCCTGTTGCTTATCTTTCACTAACCTTGTCACTAAATTAACTAATGAATCGAGAAATGGAAGTAACAATAAAGTGTAAAGGGTATTATAAATCAAGTTAAATGTTGCAAGACTAAACTGGGGATTTGCTGGAAATAGACTTTCAAACACGTTGGTTATGGGTGTTCTAAAAATAATCAAAATAATTAAAAATGATATCGCCCCAATTACGCTAGTAATCAGATGGAATAATGCGATACGTTTCCCCCTGGCATTCGTGGTCAATGAGGCCATAATTCCATCGCTACATGTTCCTATATTTGCTCCCATTACTAAGAAAAATGATTGGTCCACATTTTGGATAACTCCAGTAGCCAATAAAGCAATAAAAACACCTGTTGCTGCCGTAGAAGACTGTATGATGCCTGTGAAAAGAATCCCTAATATCACTAGCAATATAGGGTTTTGCATAATTTCATATTTGAATACTTTAGAAAGCTCAATGCTCAGTGTCGAATCTGAACCACCTATTGCGAATTCCATTACTTCCATCCCGATAAAAAGCATTCCAAATCCAATTAAAAATGGCGCAATTTTATTAAGGTTTTCGTTACTCGTAGTAAAAACAATCATAACGCCGACAAAGGCAACCGCTGCAAAAACAGCACTAATACTAAATCCACCTTTGCTAACGCCTGAAAGGGCAAATATGAATGCTGTAAGAGTGGTACCAACTTTTGCACCTAAGATAAAACCCGCACCTTGCTTGACAGTTACAATTTTCGCATGGGCAAGTCCTACTGTCATAATCGAAGAGGCCGATGAAGACTGAACAAGTGCTGTAGCCCCGATTCCTATCATATAATTAAAAACTCTATTTTTATCTATTTTCTTAAAAAGATTTCGTATCCCTGATCCTGCGCTTCGCTCTAAACCAGAGCTCATCTGCTTCATGCCAAACATAAATACAGCGACTCCACCTAGCATAAGCAGTACATCCATTAAAATTTCCATTTTTTCTCCTAGTATTTATTATTTTTTCTTCCTTGTCCTCCCATAGCAGATAGCATATTTCGGTCTACTTTGAGTTTTCAATAAAGATGATCCATTGATTAGTATTGTGGATCTTTCCTTGCAATTATATCATGGGTTTTTACTATATGTAAAGTTTCTTTACTGTAAATAAAATGAATCTTTCTAGAGAAATCAGTTTAATAGTCTAACTTTAAAACCCACGTTAGAGTTTCAATATAACAATTTATAAGCACTTCTTGAGTTATATCTTTTTGATGGTGAATATCCTCTTTGTTCCAATCTTCCCACTCTTCATAACTAATTACTATGTCAAGAATCTTTTTAATCTCATTACTCTCTCCAAGAAGAGCTTTTTTCACATCTGTAGATAAGGGTAATTCATTGGTTAATTCCTTCATATTCCTATTCATAAGAATGTCAATAGAAGAAAACATTCCTGTTAAAAAGTATTCAGATTTTTTATCATTCTTACCAGTATTAATTGCTATAAGCTCCATAAGTTTTGCTCTTATTAAACAAATTTTTATTAACTCTTTATTTGCTACATTCTGAATATCCTTTAGCATTAGTATATAAAGCCATTTTCTAAGTTCTGTTATACCTAATTGAACTAGGGCATGTTTTAGAGAGTGTATTTTATTTCTTGTACCAAAGACTACAGAATTAGCTATTTTTAATAGTTTATATGAAAGACCTAAATCTGTCTCGATAATATCTGTCATTTTTTGATAATCTGGATTTTCTTCCATTAATACATCCATGATCCTAAGTATACTTATATTTAGATTGCCTATTTCCTTGCCTTTCATAATCACTGGCTTACTAAAAAAATATCCTTGGAAATAATCATATCCCATACTTAAAGCCAATTGATATTCCTCTCTTGTTTCTACCTTCTCAGCTAAAAATTTTATTTTTTTATTATACTTGTTTATTAGAGTTTTTTGTATATCATGGTCTACCCTTGAAAATTCTATTTTAATAATATTTGCTAATTCTATTAAAGGGAGATAATATTCGTTAAAGACAAAATCATCAAGTGCTATTATATAGCCCTCTTCTTTTAATTTTTTACATGCCTCAATAAGACCATCGCTAATTTCGACACTTTCCAAAACTTCCACTGCAATTAATTCTTTAGGCAACAATAATGGAATTTCTTTGATTAACATATCTTGAGAGAAGTTTATAAAGGCTATTGTTCCACTGGTAAGCTCCTCAAAATGCATAGTTAAGAAAGTATTATTGATTAATTCTGCTGTAGACTGGTTATCATCTATACCTTCATAAAAATTATTCATACTTCTACGATATAATAATTCATATCCAAATATATTCATGTTTCTATCAAATATGGGTTGACGTGCTACATAAACATCCATTATACTTTCTCTTTTCTATGTTCTTTATACATAAAAT
>CAZUDG010000123.1:0-3860 GCA_964618775.1 uncultured Lachnospiraceae bacterium
CTAATCATTTTATTTCCTCCTGAGAAAAATTATAATTATTGCGTATTTATCTACATATACGACCTTGTTAGCCATATTATTTTTAAGACTGCTTATTATTGCACAAACTATAACAATGTACTTTAATTATTCCATATTGATAGGACAGCTTCCTTTATTTCATCCCATGATATATACTCCGCATAGCTATAGTTTTTTTGATATCTTTTCCAGTGATTAAATAAAATATCATTAAAAAAAACTTCTTCAAGAATTTTTTCGCCATCAGCTAATACTTCAGTGGAACCTCTTCGTTTTGTTGTTGCAGCGATTGCTTCTACTAATGTTTCACTATCGATATTATGTCCTTGAACCTTTAGAAGAATATAGATATCATAAAAATCTCTCATCCTTGTGTTAGCAGTGCCTCTTGAAATAATAGTCTCTAGTTTCTCTGCTATTACAGTTTCAATATTGTATGCGAGAATGTCTATACTTTTATCCTCTAGTAGCAAATCAAAAGTATAAACCACTTCTTTAGGCGTAATTTCATCACCTATAGTAATATCAACCTTTATTGGAATTCTAGCATTTTCCATCATTGCATCAATCGATACTCTAAATCCCTTATATTCATCTTCTGCTCTTATCTCTTCTATACTTTTAATATTCATATCAACACCATCGCCTATGTTTACAGATAGTATAGAATTAAATGCATTCTCAATTGATTCTTTAGTTACTGGATAAGATTTTATAGTTGCGTCCATATCTACAGTAGACCTCATATCTACACCGACTAAAGCTGCTACTAACATACCGCCTTTTAAAATAAATTTATCTTTATATTCAGATAAAGATATTCTTTCAAGTAGTCTTTCTAGCATGTAATTTCTTAGAAGTATCTGTGCATTAATGCTGTTTTCTTTAGCCATATTTTTAATTAAGTCTTTTATTTGCCTTAAATTTTTCATAGCAATATCTCCAGATAATCCCTTAGAATTTTTTCAACGTTTAATTCTTTAGCATACCTTAATAATAATGGAATGTTTTTTTCTTTAAGATTTAAATACCTTTTAATGGAATCATTTAGAATTGCAACATCCATATTATTTCGATTTTTTACAATATCACAAATAGTTCGCTCCTTATCATATGCTTTGATTAATCTACTATAAATAGTTTTCATTTCTGTAATTCCCATCTGATGTAGTGTTTTTTTAACAGTATAGATGGTTATCCCTTCATCTTTTAAATGAGTTGCATTATACCCATAAGGAACAGTTACAGACCATTTAAGAGGATCCCTATCAGTAAGATCATGTAAATATAAAGCTGTTTCATGGGAAAAGATAACTCTTTGATTTTTAGCTTGGATTCTATACATTTCATCATCAAATGTATCTGGAGTCAAATATACACCTTGAGCAACTCTCTCAAGCTTATTTTCATTTGTAAAAATAGTTAAATATTGTCGTGGAATTCCCGCTTTTTCAACTTCTTTTGTAAGAATTAATCCATCGCTACTATCAATCAATTTTTCTAATTTATAACGGTAGTTCATATTTATCACATCCTTTGCATTTTCGCTATAACTATATCTGGTTTTAGCGAAAATGTAAAGGGCGTGTTAATTTATATCTTTCTAAAATTAACTTAATTAGGAATTAAGCCTAGCAAAATAGATAAAATTAAAACTGTTGTCCATATTATCCAAGCATTATTAGTTCTTCCTCCACCCTAGTCAACTCCATCAGTATTAAATATTATTGCTAGAATAAATTCACCCATATACCCTACAACTGTTAATCCTGAAACTATACGGTTACCTAATAATGAAGAAATGACTATTATTATCACACCAACTATAATCAATAGATTTGGCCATTGTTTCATACCATGCATTTCAAAAAATACCTAGTACCCCCTTGGTGATAGAATTTGGCTAAGCTTTAGTGTTATGGAAGCTAAGATATTATCTTTTTTCAAATCAACTGCCTTATGCATACATAATTCATGACAACACATACATTCTATGCATACATCATAGTCAATCTTTTTAGTATTAATATCTATTGCCATTAATGGACAACTTTCCACACAAACATTGCATTCCCTACACTTCTTTTTATTAATTACTGGTTTAGTTTTAAAAAAGTCAATTACCTTTATTACTGCTTTACTATTTCCAGATTTTCCACTCTTGTAAATCTTGGGTAATTTATAATTCTTTAACTGTGGAATGTGATTGTAATCTCCTTCTATTATAATCTCATCCAAATTATATTTTCCTAAATTTCTTTTTCTTGCTGCACTTAAAATAGGTATTTCTTCAACAGTCATTCCTAGCATATTAATAGCTACAGTATCTAATGCTAGTGGGTCCTTACTAATTAGTATCTTATTGGCACTATAAACCGTTCCCGCTGTAGGTCCGTCTCCTTGCATTGAATATATACCATCCATTATATGCAGATCAAATTTAGTAGCCATGTGTATATCCGTTAAAATTTCACCAAAGTCTTCTTTATCTGGTGCTATTTTATGATACATAGCTTTCCTAAGTCCTGGTATACATCCAAAAACATTTTTCACAGCTCCAGTATAAATAGTTGCTGAGTGAGTTTTTAACTTAGGTAAATTAATTACAACATCAGCATCAAATACTGGCTTTGCTATATACATCTTTTCTTTGAACTTACCTTTTGGTTCTACCTCATAAACCCCTTCTCTATAAATAAACCTCTCTTAATTCTTATAAACATTCTCTTTTTCATTGCTCATCTATCTCACTAAAACCCTTC
Source organism: uncultured Lachnospiraceae bacterium (assembly GCA_964618775.1). GTDB lineage: Bacteria > Bacillota > Clostridia > Lachnospirales > Lachnospiraceae > JAAYRG01. The sequence continues at coordinate 2,784 of CAZUDG010000123.1, forward strand.
AACTTTTCATTAATCATTTTTGCTGTTGCCCTATCACCCTGATATATAACAAGTTTTACAATTATATAAATTATTATAACCTCAACAGCAAATATAAGATATTGTACAAATCCTGATACAATACCTGTAATACCAGCAAAAATAAGTATAAGAGTCATTAGCAATATAAAATGAATAACACTCCTAGATCTCATGCTACTTTCACTCAGTTCTGACCTTGACCAAAATACTATGCTTGGCAAATCCCCTATCGCAGCAAATGCCATAGCTAAGAGAATAAAGTCCCTATTTATGGTGTTGGGGGGATTAAGAAGCACACTGCCTATAATTAATATTCCAAATATAACAAAGTAGTCTCTAATTAATTGTCTAATAAAATCCATACCTTTCATAGCGCCTCCTCTATATTCCTAGCATAGCTTTCAATACTGGTACATATTGGCGTGATACCAGCACCTTTTCACCATTTTCCATAGTAGCTTCAAACCTTCCGCTAAGTGAAGGTTTGATATGTGATATTTTTGCAATATTTATTATTATGGACTTTGATGCTCTGAAAAATGTTCTGTGATCGCAAATCTGTTCAAGCTCATAGAGTTTTTGCTTGCTCTCGTCGAGCTTATTACGGCAATAGATGAACACCTTATTGTCTACAGATTCAAAATAATATACACCAGATGGGTTTAGTTGATAAATAGAATCGTCCTTATAGCCTATAAGTATACTTCTTTTTGTTTTCAGTTTTTTCATTAACTCAAGAACTTCATCATTTACCTCATAACAACGAATGATAATTTCTTCTTCCTCATTATGGTTGATATTTTCTATTAATATTTTCACAACATCACCCCTATATATAACAAGCTTAATTCAAAGTTTATATCTCATTATATACCTATAGATAATGTTTTACCATAAAAAGTAATATAAAATATGAAGCTTTTAATTATAATTTCTATAGTAGAGTTACTAATACGATAACGCTAAATAGATTTGCTGTAAAATGTGATATTGCACTAACCCATGCATTATTTGATTTATAAAAAATAATTCCATACAAGATGCTGTTAATGAATA
>CAZUDG010000124.1:0-3846 GCA_964618775.1 uncultured Lachnospiraceae bacterium
CCTACTGTTTTGTCATATAACCAGCCTGCTGTGCTATTCCAATAACCATCATCGTCCAGGTAACATAAGCCTGTTGAATCAGAAATGAAGGTTTCTTTTAGTATGTTACCATTTATATCTAAATAACGCCATCCATCAGTATCAAGCACCCATGAATTAACTGCTAAGGTTCCATTTTTATAATAGTATAATTCTCCATCTACTGTAACCCAGCCATCATTAATATTGTTAACCGTAATCTCAATAGTAGTGAATATCTCTGGATTATCTACTGAATAAAATTTTAATATGGTTGTTCCTTCTTTATTACCATCTATATGTACATTGGTTTTGTTCAAAAAAACATCCTCAATATTAGGCGTAATAATAGAATTATCAACATTTTCTATCTGATAACTAATTTCTCCATCAAATGTCTTAGACAATTCCATTGTAACTGTCTCGTTAACACCAATGCTTAAGTTTGTTTTATCTAATGATATTGTCTCTTCTGTCTCAGGAGAAATATCTTTATCAGATATTGAATTATATAAATTATTGTATTCATCATTTGTTTCATGTTTTTCCATATCTGATGAATCTTCATTTGAAGGGTTTATGTCTGTCTGATTTACTTCTTTGGTATCCTCTGTTTGTGGGGTGACAATTTCAGCATTCACAATATGAGGTGTATTTGTAAAACTAATAGTAATCATTAATAATAGGGTGTAAATTATGTACTTGATTTTATCTGCCAACATCCTTTTCTACTTCTCCTTAGTATAAGTACCATTTAATCAGTACTTTAAATATTTTTTGTCATATTATTTCTTGCTATATAAATATAAATTTAACTTCTTGTATTCTATCATATCAGTAGTCTTTTTGCCACTAATTTTAAGTTTATCAAGAACTCTTAGATTGCAAGTTTATGTGTCATGTGAATAATTGATAATACATATTGTATAAGGTTTTCGTATAGAAATAAGTTGAGTGGCTGGCACTGTAGTTATTTCTACATAATAAAAGACTCCCTTAGGAGTCTTTTACGAAGTGGACAGGTTCCTTGCTGATACATAATTTCTTCCTCAAGCTTACTTTAATAGCTTACACTTTTTCTTTTAAAAAATTCTCGTATATCACTTGCAGCTACTATAGAACCGCCTATTATGAAGATTGCACAAATAATATCTTTACTTGTTACTGTTTCATTCAACAATAGGTAACCAAAAACAATTGCCCATGCACAATAAGTGATATTCAAAGCCATTGCCTTAGAAGCTCCAATCTTAATAATGGATTTATAATAAAATAGATATGAGGCTGTTCCGAATAATGCAGCTGTAAGGATTAACAAAGTTATTTTTGTGGGAATGATATCAATGGTAAATCCCCATCCTTTAATAATAGGGATTATAATTATTCCATAAAATATGGCTGATGTTAGCTGCCTAATTTGCAAGGCATGTTCATCATCTATATTAGAGTCTTTTAAACCATAAGATATAATAACTGCTTCTGAAGCCCAACCAAAAACACACAAAAGAGCAAATAAAATACCAATAAAAGCATTACTTATCTCCCCATTACCTGGTGTATAACCTAATACAATAACACCTGTGATACTTACCATAAGGCCGATTATTTGGTAAAATTTCATCTTCTCTTTCAGAAAAACATAAGATAAGAATGCTCCAACTGCTGGAAACATAGCAGAGATGATAGCAGTATATACTGCACCAATATACTTAATTGACAACACATAACCAGTCATTCCAACCGGTCCACCTAAAAGTGCTGCTAAAACTATAAACTTTCCGCCTTTACTTTTTAAAGCTTTTACTATCTGTCTATATTGCTTCTTAACTCCCATATAAGCGAGCATCCATAAAGATGAACAAAAATCATGAATAAATGTACTGACAAAAGGAGCTAAAAAAATTGCTTGCTCCGTACGAATAAAAGGTGTCATCGCCAGAGCTACACCTAAAATAATAGTATCAAGCCCCCATAGCAAACCCGCAGCTAATCCTTCAAACATATCAACATTCTCCTTTTTGAAATTTATATTTTTTTATTAAATTACATTCGCTAAGCTTCATTTAAAATATCAAGATTATCTTTTGCTCTTTTATATCGTTGATTTGCATAATCAAGTAAATCATCTCCGACAGCAAGTCTTAGTTTTCCCCAGAGACTCCACAAAAAGTCTAAGAATATTTTATTTATTAAAATTCGTCGTTTCATCTTACTATTTGCAGCATGCCCAAAATAATATTTGCAAAATTTACTTTCTTCTGTTGGTGATAATTCAGCCTCAATAAAAAAATCTGCTACGTCCCACATTGGATCATTCATTCCAGCATATTCCCAATCTACTAGATACATCTTATCTCCACCTCTAATAAAATTCTCGCAAAGAGGATCATTATGGCACATAGTTGTCTCTATATTCATTTCTTTAACTTCATTTTTTAGCATATAAACTTGTTTTTTTATTGTCTGATAGTCTTCCCAAAAGTAATCCTCTGAATGTTTCTTAAGAAGGTTCTCATATTCTTCAATTTTATCAAATACATCAAAAACAACAGGAATTGTTTTTCCACATGTATGTAATGTTTTTAATACTTCTGCTATAGCCTTCAAATTGTCTTTTTCGAGAACTAAATTAGAATTCATTGTTTCGGCATCTTGAATATACCGGCAAATCTTAATTCCTGTTACGTCATCAAAGTAAATGAGCTGAGAATCAATTTTAATTTGGTTTGCTAGTTCAGTACAGATATGTTCTTCTTCCCTGTTAATCATTTCTTTTGTTCCATCACCAGCGAGTCTTACGACATAGTCCCCCATGTCAGTCTCCACTTTGAAATTCTTATTGGTTAATCCTCCAAGACGTTGGACTTTAATATTGTTTATATCCTTTACTCTTATTTGCTCTCTACATAATTCCATTATCATATTTAAATCTTCTGTATTCAAGTTAATCCTCTCCTATTCATGCTTCTCTGGTTTGCATAACCCTCTTTAATTATATCGTTCACCACATTGGTTTCTTACATGTTCACAAACATCTTCCTTGATGTTTTCATGAACAAGACCATTGTAACACTATTAGAATATTCTGTCAATACAAAATATCGTTATACCCATCATAATTATAAGAATCAAGAGCAAACTAAAAGGACTGAACCCTGTAAATTACAGAATTCAATCCTTATTAGCAGTGTGTTAAATGAAACGTCCCCCCAACACCTTTTTAATAATAAAGCCCTATTTGATCAACAGCATATTTTGCCTCTTCATATGTAAAACCTTCATACTCTAGCTGATCAATTAAACCTGCACGTGAAAATGAGCTATATTCTAGATAGCTTAAGGCTGAATATAAGGCCTCTTCTTTCCAGTCAACATTTAATATATCTACAGCATATACAGAATCAGAATAAGTAAAACCCTCGTATTCTAGTTGCTCTATTAAGCCTGTCCGTGAAAATGACATAAACTCTAGATAGCTCTGAGCTTGATATATTGCCTCTAATCCCCAATCAATCTTTAGTATATCTACAGCATATGTCGCATCTTTATTACTAAATCCTTCATACTCTAGTTGACTTATCAAACCCGAACGTGAAAATGCCGTGTATTTTAGATAATCCTGAGCCATTTCTACTGCATATTTTTGTGAGGGGGTTTCACCTGATCTATTAGTTGAAACATATTCACCATTCCAATATCCGTTATTACCAATATATGCCCAGCCACTGCTATCCTCTGCCCATTGGTTCCTAACCATATATCCATATGGACCCAGGTAACACCAGCCTTTAGTATCTGATTTCCATGTGTTTGTTAATGCATAACCAT
>CAZUDG010000125.1:0-3783 GCA_964618775.1 uncultured Lachnospiraceae bacterium
TTGGAATGAAACTTTTAAATCAGAAGTTATAGTCACCCTACCAAAAGATTATAATTTAGAAAAATTGGATATAGATGGTGGTGCAGGTGATATAAACATAGAAGAATTTTCTGCTGATTATTTATCTGTTGATGCAGGAGCAGGTAGAATGTCTATAAAGAATGTAAAAGCTTTAAAAGTAGACATAAACGGTGGTGCTGGTGAACTCCGATTTTCTGATGTTGAGTTTAATGATTCGAAGATTGACTCTGGCGTAGGATTGGTAGACTTTGATGGTATAATGCTTGGCAAAAATGAGATAAATGCAGGAGTTGGAGAAATAAAGATTGATATTTATGGGAATGTAGATGATTATCATATAAAAACAGATAAAGGTTTAGGTAACATAAGGGTTAATGGGCAAGATTATGATGATTCAGAATTTAGAAAAGGAAATCCTGACAATGGACTGGATATCTCTGGTGGGGTAGGTAATATAGAAGTGAACTTTTTAGAATAAAAGATAACAAGACTTGTTACTGTAGTGGAGGATGTTTTATTTGTATGTAAGATAGACAAATAAGATATCCTCTGCTTGGATATATAACCATTTATCCCCATTATGATAGAGCTTTTAAGTGACACCAAGAATTAAATATGTTATAATTGCTAGAAATGGTTATTATAACAATATGAAGACATTGCATCAATTTGAAGATTATAGCTTAGATTAGAATAAATAAGGAGAATGAACCATGGCAGAGGATTTAAAGAATGGTATCAACCTAGAGAACTTAACAAACTTTGAACTGCTACAAGAAGAGGAGCTTCAAGACATCAGAAGTATTGGATTGCTATTTCAGCATAAAAAGACAGGAGCAAGAATAGCTGTTATAAGTAATCAAGATGATAATAAGGTGTTTTCTGTTGGATTTCGTACCCCACCAGTTAACAGCAAGGGAACTCCACATATAATTGAGCATTCAGTTTTATGTGGCTCAAGGGAATTTCCATCTAAAGATCCCTTTGTCGAGTTGGCAAAAGGTTCCCTTAACACATTTTTAAATGCGATCACCTATCCGGATAAGACAATTTACCCAATTGCTTCTTGTAATGATCAAGACTTTCAGAACTTAATGCATGTGTACTTGGATGCAGTGTTTTATCCAAACATATACACAGAAGAAAAGATATTTCAACAGGAAGGCTGGCATTATGAACTGGCTGATAAAGACGCTCCACTAGAATATAATGGGGTGGTTTATAATGAAATGAAGGGTGCATTTTCATCCCCAGAAAGCCAACTATCAAGACTTATATTTAATTCCCTGTTTCCAGATACAGCATATGGTGTTGAGTCAGGTGGGGACCCAGATGATATTACAAAACTAACTTATGAGGAGTTTCTTGATTTCCATCGCAAGTACTATCATCCAAACAACGCTTATATTTATTTATATGGAGATATGGATATAGAAGAGAAGCTAAACTGGATTGATGAGAATTATTTACAAAACTTTGAACATGCCCCAGTTGACTCACGAATCGAATTGCAAAAGGCATTTTCAAGTATAATAGAAATCAAAGAAGAATATTCTTTAAGTGAAGGTGAAGACACCAAAGACAACACCTACCTTAGCTACAATATGGTGTTAAACTCAAGTTTAGATACACAGACATCAATGGCTATGCAAATTTTAGAGTACGTTTTATTATCAGCACCTGGTGCACCATTAAAGCAGGCTCTAATAGATGCAGGCATTGGTAAAGATATTTTAAGTTCTTATGATTCGGATACTTATCAAACTACTCTTTCAATTATTGCAAAAAACAGCGAAGAAGATAAGAAAGATGAGTTTCTTCAAATTATTAAAGACAACTTAGCAAAGGCTGTAGAGACTGGATTAGACAACAAATCACTAGCAGCAGCTATTAACTCAATAGAATTCAAATTTAGGGAAGCAGATTATGGCAGTTTTCCAAAAGGTTTAATATATGGAATTCAAATGCTTACAACCTGGTTATATGACGATAACAAACCATTTGAAACAATAGGCTTTGATATATTTGATATCCTAAAAGAAAAGATAGGAACGGATTATTATACAGACCTAATTAAAGAGTATATGTTAGATAATAATCATGCTTCTCTTGTTATATTAACACCTATTCCTGGATTAACATCGAAAAATGATGAGAAGTTGAAGCAGAGACTTGCAGAATATAAAGCAAGTTTATCAAAAGAGGAAATAGATAGAATAATCGAAGAAACAAAAGCCCTAAAGATATATCAAGAGGAACCATCTTCTAAAGAGGACATGGAAAAGATACCAATGCTTAGCATTGATGATATTGATAAGAAGGCCATGGAGCTTTATAATGAAGAAAAAGAAGTGGATGGCATTCCAATTATTCATCATGATGTGTATACTAATGGGATTGCTTATTTAAAACTAGCATTTTGTCTTGAAAATGTACCAAAGTCTTTAACGCCTTATGTCAGCTTACTATCCACTATATTAGGTTATATTGATACAGAACACTACAGCTATAGTGAATTATCTAATGAAGTAAATATTCATACTGGTGGGATTAGTAAGGATGTAGTTACTTTTTCAAAGAATGGATCTGCATCTGAATATCTACCGGCTTTTACTGTAGACTTAAAGGTTCTGTATGATAAGATGGACAATGCTTTTGATTTGCTAAAAGAGATAATAAGCTTTACAAAACTTAATGATGAAAAAAGATTATTAGAAATTATAAAAGAAACAAAATCTAGACTGGAAATGTATTTGACTTCTTCAGGACACTCAGCATCTGTTAATAGAGCAATTTCTTACTTCTCTGAGGCAGGTAGGTTTAATGAAGTAACTAGCGGAATTAGTTATTATAGATTTGTTCAAGGACTAGAAGCAGATTTTGACAACATAAAAGATGAACTAGTAGCTAGTTTAGAGCAATTAATGGTTCTTATTTTCAGAAAAGAGAATTTAATAGTTAGTTTTACTTCAGATGAAGAAGGTTTAGCCACTCTTAGTGGAAAGTTGCTTCCATTTGTAGATCAACTAAAGCAAGATCCCATTGATAAGGTAGGAGAAACCTTTGAACTTCATCAACTTAATGAAGGATTCAAAGCCTCTGGCCAGGTTCAATATGTTGCAAGAGCGGGCAATTATTTGGATGCAGGATTCGAGTATACAGGAGCTTTAGAGGTGCTTCGAGTAATTTTAAGTTATGGTTATCTTTGGAATAATATTCGAGTAAAGGGTGGAGCATATGGATGTATGTGTGGATTCTCTAAACTTAACGGGAATAGTTATTTTGTATCCTATAGAGATCCAAATCTAAGAGAAACTAATGAAATCTACGAAGGAGTTTATGAATATGTAAAGAACTTTGATGCAGATGATCGTGATATGGTTAAGTATATAATAGGAACAATTAGCAACTTTGATACCCCAAGAACTCCTAGAGCTAAGGGTACTAGTTCATTTAGTGCATATATGACTGGAGTTACAGAAGATGATTTACAAAAGCAAAGAGATGAAATCCTAAGTGTTAGCAAGGAAGATATTAGAGGTCTTGCTGATATAGTGAAAGGGATTTTAGATGATGGACATATTTGTGTTATCGGTAATGAGAGCAAGGTTGAAGAGAATAAGGATTTGTTTATAGAGGTTAAGCAGTTATTTTAGGATTGTGTTATCGTGGTCGGAACCTGGTATGAGAGAATAATAAGGGTTCCGTTGTTGGGAGGCACAAAAGTCACCCTTATTATGCTCTCATACCAGGTTCCTATTG
>CAZUDG010000126.1:0-3753 GCA_964618775.1 uncultured Lachnospiraceae bacterium
AAAGTAAATTCTACCCCATCCACACTCAAGGGTAGAAGTAAGTCTTTCAAATTAAGTAATATTATTATTTATTACTATTTGCTACAAGATGATTTGGGTGCTACAATATAGTATAGATATACTATTTTACAATGGAGAATATAATGATACTAACAGTTAATAATATTGGAAAAAGTTTTGGAATTAATAAAATATTAGATAATGTAACCTTTCAAGTAGATGATAATGAAAAGGTTGCCATAGTTGGAATTAACGGAGCAGGCAAATCTACTCTTTTTAAAATAATCATTAATGAGTTGTCATACGATGAAGGAAGTATGACAATTTCACGAGATGCTACAATAGGATACTTGGCCCAACACGAAGCTGTAACTTCAAATAATACTGTTTATGAAGAAATGCTAAGTGTTAAAGCAGATGTTATTAAATTAGAAAAATCAATAAGACAAGTTGAAATTGATATGAAGAATGCATCTGGAAATTCTTTGGAACAAATGTTAAAAACCTATTCTAGCCTAACTCATGAGTTTGAATCAAAAAATGGCTATGCCTACAAAAGTGAAGTTGTTGGCATTTTAAAAGGCTTAGGTTTTAATGAAAGTAATTTTAACAACTTAATAGATACCCTTTCAGGGGGAGAAAAAACAAGGATTGCTTTGGGAAAACTTTTACTTAGTGATCCTGATTTATTGTTGCTTGATGAGCCGACAAATCACTTGGATCTTGATACTATTACATGGCTAGAGACATTTTTATCTAATTATAATGGAGCGGTACTTTTAATTGCCCATGACAGGTATTTTTTAGATAGGGTAGTTACAAAGGTTGTAGAAATTGAAAATAAACATGCCAAAGTTTATAGGGGCAACTATTCTACTTATGCAACATTAAAATCCAAACAACACGAAACTATGTTAAAGCACTATCTTAACCAGCAAAAAGAAATCAAACGTCAAGAGGAAGTAATTACAAAACTAAGGTCCTTCAGTCGTGAGAAATCTATAAAAAGAGCTAAAAGTAGAGAAAAGGCATTGAGTAATGTTGATCGTATTGAAAAACCTTATGAGTTTGATGATTCTATGAGAATTCACTTTGAACCCCAAATAATTAGTGGTAATGATGTTCTAGGTGTTACAGATTTATCAAAATCCTATGATAATAATAATCTTTTTAATAATATTGATTTTGAAATAAAACGAGGCGAACATGTTGCAATAATAGGCAATAACGGGACTGGTAAATCTACTATTTTGAAAATAATTAACAGGTTAGAAAAAGCTGACGGCGGTGAAATTAGGCTGGGAGAAAAGGTGAGAATTGGATATTATGACCAGGAACAAGAATTATTAAATCTTGAAAAGTCGGTGTTTGACGAAATACAAGATGAATATCCATATCTAAACAATACTTCAGTAAGAAATGTGCTTGCTTCATTTTTATTTACAGGTGATGATGTATTTAAACAAGTAGGCGATCTAAGTGGTGGAGAAAGAGGCCGTGTTTCACTGGCAAAACTTATGTTGTCGGAAGCTAACTTCCTAATCCTTGACGAACCTACAAACCATTTAGATATAACATCTAAAGAAGTATTAGAACAAGCCATAAATGAATACACAGGTACTGTTCTTTACGTTTCCCACGATAGATATTTCATAAATAAAACAGCTGATAGAATATTAGAACTTACTGATGAAACAATGATTAATTATTTGGGGGATTATGATTATTATTTAATTAAAAAACCAGATATAGAAAAAACACTCCTATCAACTAATTCATCATCACAATCGTCATATAAATCTAGTAATACACATATAGCAAATACCTCTGAAACACCTAATCAGGCAGGGGGTAAGCTCGATTGGCAAAAACAAAAAGAAGAACAAGCAAGATTACGTAAGCTTCAAAACAAACTGAAGTCAACGGAAGATAAAATTTCTAATATTGAGGACCGCAGTACAGAGATTGACAATCTTCTCACTCAGGAAGAAATATATACAAATGTAGAAAAGCTAGTGGAGCTTCAAAAGGAAAAAAATGATATTGAACATAAATTAGAAAAGTTATTAACTAAATGGGAACATCTTGCAGCACAACTTAGCGAATAAAATATTGAGGTTACTGAAAACTTAAACATTCTAGTTTTCAGTAACCTCAATTATATTATTTAACTTATTTTATTAGTGTTCATTATTGTTTTATCAGTATTCCTTCTTGTTTTATTATTAATTATACGAGTTTTTATTCAAGACCCTATAGAAACAATTATAATGATTCTATAGTCTCCATTATATAATCTGCAAAGGCTTCACTTGTAGCACCAGTATCTCTACCAGTTATCACTAATTTCTTTTCAGTACTAACAATTTCTAGTGCTTTATATAATTTATCTGCTTCATCTTTGTAACCAATGTGATTTAGTAACATAGCACCTGCTCTGATTACACTTGAAGGGTCAGCATATATATCTCTTCCTTCATCAACCATTCTAGGAGCCGAACCATGAATTGCTTCAAACATAGAGTATCTTTTACCTAAATTAGCACTTCCAGCTGTACCAACTCCACCTTGGAATTCAGCAGCTTCATCAGTTAAGATATCACCATATAAATTCGGAAGCACCATAACTTGGAAGTCCTTTCTACGCTTTTCATCAACTAGTTTTGCAGTCATAATATCAATATACCAATCGTCTGCTTCAATACCTGGGTATTCTTTTGCTATTTCATAGAAGAAATCTAAGAATTTACCATCAGTAGTTTTTATTATATTAGCTTTAGTAACAGCTGTTACTCTTGTTCTACCATTAGCTTTAGCAAAATCAAAAGCTGCACGGATAATTCTCTCAGTGCCTTGAGATGTAACTACTGTAAAATCTACACCTAAATCCTCTGTAACGTTAATACCCTGGCTACCAACAGCATAAGAACCTTCAGTGTTTTCTCTAAAGAAAGTCCAATCAATTCCTTCTTCTGCTATACGAACAGGTCTAACATTAGCAAATAAATCAAGTTCTTTTCTCATAGCAACATTAGCACTTTCAACATTTGGCCATGGATCACCTTTTCTTGGTGTAGTTGTAGGACCTTTTAATATTACATCACACTTCTTTAATTCTTCAAGAACATCTACAGGAATAGCTGCACTTTCTTCTGCTCTTCTTTCGATTGTAAGTCCTTCAATTGTTCTAAATTCAAACTTGCCTGATTTAACATCATCTGCTACTAAATATTCTAGAACTCTCTGAGCTTGTCCTGTAATTGCAGGGCCGATTCCGTCTCCACCACAAACACCAATGATAATTTTATCAAGTTCCTTGTAATCTACGAAATCTCCTTCTTTTTTCATCAATTCAACTCTTTGTAATTGTTCTTCTAAAAGTTTACCAAAATGTTCTTTAGCACTTTCAATATTCTTTTGATACATATTTTTCCTCCATTTACTACAATCTCTGTTAATTTTTCTTTAGTTTTTAGAATTAGCTTTGAAAATATGATTTGTTTTTTATTAAATATCCTTTTGGAATTCCAATATATAACTAAATATTATATAGTTGTTTGTCCTTTCAAAATCTATTATATTGTCAACTTGGAATTACAGGAAATTGTTTTTGATAAAAATCTAACACATATAATAATAGTACATATTTTCACTTTTGTGAACCTTAAATAACAAAATATTTAGTAATTATGGAAAATGTATCTATAAATTAGCTAAGGTCTTATAGATTTCATATCTTTCTTTTGAATCATT
>CAZUDG010000127.1:0-3733 GCA_964618775.1 uncultured Lachnospiraceae bacterium
TACATAGAAACAGTTAAGTATATGAACAGCATAATTAATTGGCTTATGAATAAGATGTTGATTAGCTAATTATTTAATACTAATATATTAACTTTATTTAATACTCTTATTTGACCTATTATGCTACATCTTCAAATTAATTAAAGTCTCTTTTGCTCTTTATTTAATGCTATATAATTAAGCTGAAACCATCACTAATTACTTAGTGATGGTTTCAAGGTGTTCGGAAATATGTTTTATTGAAGTTATGATTGATATTGCGTCTTTTCTTTTCATTACTTTTGTTAACTGCTCTAAATTCCAAAAAATATCTTGGTAAGAAGAAAGTTCAATTCCGATGTTCCAGTTTGGGATACATAAGTAGTATCCATACTGAAATCTTCCTACAACTATATAAAACAACCAATTGTTAACATCTATGCTTGCTTCGAAGCCTGTATTCGTTTTATGAAGTCTTTCTACCGTTGCTTTCCATTCCTTTTCTTCTCTTTTTTTCTTGTTATCGTCATAGCACTTTATTTTCATATATTACTACCCCAATTCGTTATCATTTACTGCTAACATTACTATATCTGAGTCTATTATGTTAGCGTTCTGGCTGTTCCCAATAATAAGGGCAGCATTACATATGTTATTGATAAGTCTTGGAATTCCGCCTGTAGCATTAATAATTGCATTTATTGCATTGGTATTAAATACTTCCATAGTGCACCTTGCACCACTAAGCTTTCCTTTTATATAATCCAATGATTCTGATTTAGAAAGACTGTCAAGACTATAATTCATGGTAATTCTTTGCCTTAGAGGTTCGTTTGCCACAAGTCTAAGAGTGTTATTAAGTGGCTGTAGGCCTACAAAAAGAACCACGGCTCTGTCTTTTGAATCCATGTCAAAGTTAAACAACATCTTAAAGTCATTTAGTACACCATTATTTATATAATTAGCTTCATCTATTATAATTACTGGTGTTATACGTTTTTCAATGGAAAACCTGCTTACTTCTGCTTGTATGTTTTTAAAGTTATCTGATTTTTTATGCATTGGTTCGAGACCTAACTCTGATGCCATGTGCTTATAGAATTCACTTACTGTAAGGGTTGAGAGAGAAGTGTATACAACCTTATAAAGTGAAGTATTAAGTCCATTAACCCAACTTCTTATAACTGTAGTTTTACCACACCCAGGACCACCTGTAATTACTCCGAAACCTTTATTGTTCAAAAGGTAATTAAGCCGATAAGTTATTTCCTTATATTCAGATGTTTCTATTATTATATCATGTGAATTTTTAATAAATGGATTAAAATCTAATCCATACCTACTAATATAATCTATCATTTTAATTATTACCTCCTGTAAGTTTTACTTTTTCTCTTTTTATATGTGAGTTTTCCTTCTTGTTTAATAGTTTTATAGGTGTAAGTTCTCCTGTATGTTTATCAACGACATAGATTTTACTAAGATCAGGAGCATATCTTAAAGTAATCTTTTGTTTAGAGTAACGGTAAGGGACTTCGTACTCAGTTTCGTCTATCATTACTACGTTATCTGCTGATACACGTCTTTCGTATTCAAGAAGAAATGCTGTTTCTAGCTGTTCTTCAGGAAGTCTCTTTATTAGATAGGATTCTTTAAAGAATCGGTCTTGTGGGCTTGATCCATTCAGGGAGCTATGAACCTTCTGATTATAATTATTAACATAGTTTAATAAGGATTTCCTAAGTTCTTCAATGCATGTATAATCATTCATGTTAAGTCCAGACATCCACTGAGTTTTCATGGTTTTGAACCAGCGTTCTATTTTCGCTTTCCCTGTTGGAGTATAGGGTGGGTTATAATTAATTGTTGAACCGATTCTTGCAACAAGAAGTTCCATCTGTTTATTCTTGTAAGCTGATCCGTTATCAAAGTTTAAAGTTTTAGGTCTACCAAACCTTGTAATAGCTGTTTTCATAACAGACATAAGATTTATAAAGTTATCGTTAAAAACTATATCAATACCAATGATATATCTTGAAGCATCATCAATTAATGCAATGATATATGTACGTGTCTTTTTGCCATCTATCTTAATATAGGGACCAAAGCTACTATCCCCACACCACACCTCATTTATATGAGCTCTTTCATAGCGCCTCATATCCTTATTATTGGAAAATTTATTTTCAATTTTTAATTGATTTACATACCGATTAACCGTAGATAGAGATAAATCACCCTTAGATATAGTCCCATTATTAAGTAGCTTTTGATGAATAAGAGTTGCAGGTATTCTAGGATATTCATCTTTTAAAAAACGAATTTGTTCCATTATATCTCCATCCATCTTTCTGGGTTGCCCAGTGTCGCACCGTCTTTTAGGAACGAGAGCATCAAAACCATTCTTTTTGTAATTGTAATACCATCTCTCGAGTGTTGATGCTGAAAACTTTACATCTTCCCCTCTTGGATTTGTATAGGTTCTTTTTGCTGCATCAAAAAAAATCTCTTTGATACTTTTAGATTCATCATAGGTTCCACTAACTACTGGAGCTATAATCCCGTATCTAAAAAGAGCTATGTTACGCTTTGTTTCATCATTCATGTTCAAAATCCTCCTATATTTTAAGTATAGGGACAGTTTAAAACAATAAATATGAATGGTAAAACTAGGTTATGTGGTTGTTGCTAAGCAGAATATTTGTGACGCATTTAATCTGCATAAACTGTCTCTTAAAGGTGCTTAAGCACTGTTCCACGATGGTTAAGATATCGTCTATAATTGAAAAGCCGAAGGCAGTAATGATTTCCTTCCAATGACTTAAGTATCTAGATATAACATATCTGATGTTACTTTCATCAATAGATATAATATCAAGCATAATGGACTCAAAAGATGTTTTGTTTGTATAAGCTGTTAGAATTGAAATATGTTCACGAAGAAGTATCTGAGAATAAGGAACAATGATATGTGGGAATATAGCATGAGTTTTACTACAATGCTTGCACTTAACTCGGTGTATAAAAATGGTTATAATGCCATCAGATGTTTTAATAGACCGGTTGTAATAACCGTGTTTGTTGAAACAACCAGACATACCACAGGAGCATGATAACTGGTTGTAATTGATGTTTCCCAAAAACTTATTATAAGAAATTTGATTTAATGTATTGATTTTATCTGCAATAATAGTTATCATAGTTTTAGCCTTGTTTCTTAAGGTGGTGGGTAGATAGAAGCCAAACTTTGGTTGGGGAGGTTTCTATCTATCTTTTGTTTTCTGGTATTAATTACAATAATAACATAAAAAGGATGACCCTTAAATAGTTTGACTAAAACTTAGCCAACTAATTGATGGTCATCCTTTATTTATTTTGAATAGATTAAGGGACTTTAGTTGAAATTAATATGACGTTCTACAATAGGTAACATAACTTTCTTCTTCTGGTGGGTATGAATAAGCATAGACAATCGGAACATCAATTTGATCAATTAATTGCCCAAGAATCCTATCATGCATACTAACATATACAATACCTGACACCATTGACTGTTGTAGAAGGCTTACACCCTCATTGATTTTATTCTTATAATCTACGATCTTCTCATAATTTGGCCATATTTTTTCGTATAAATGCAGATCATGCATTAACATTTGATATTTAGCTTCCTCTAAACCCTCACTTATACCGTTAAGTATTTCAGGAGTAGGAAAAACCCTAATATCTTCTGTAATTACACCTATTGTAGTAG
>CAZUDG010000128.1:0-3684 GCA_964618775.1 uncultured Lachnospiraceae bacterium
TTATTAAAATACTTGTTCAATTGTGATTGATTGTTTAACCGCTTTACTTTATTGGTGTTTTGATTGACAAAGCTTTCTAGTTTTTTCATGTATTCTTCTTCAGTAATTGAACCTTCTGAAACATAGGTTAATCCTTTTTCCCAAGATGCAGTAAGTTCAGGATTAAGCAGGGACTTAATAGATAGAGCTACTACCACATATATCATTTCCCCCATTTGTGTAGGTGTTATTATCTGCGTCTTTTCAGTTAGTTTAAGATAATTAATTTTATTTAGTTTGTTTAATATTTCTGCTCTTGTTGCACTTGTACCAATGCCAGAGCCTTTTATTTGGGCACGTAAATCTTCATCTTCAATCAATTGACCAGCATTCTCCATGGCCAAAATTAAAGAACCTGAACTATAACGCCTAGGAGGAGAAGTTTCTCCTTCTTTTATAGTAAATGCATTAACATCAATATTCATACCCTTTTTAAGCTTGTCTATTGCAGCTATTAAGTCAGGGTCTATTCCACTAGCATCCTTTGTATCCTTATCTTGGTCTGAATCATCTTCATCTTCTGTTTTTTTACTAGTTTGAAATGAGTTGTTCATTATCTTTAAATAACCTTCATCAACTAGAATTCTAAACGAAGAAAAGAAACTTTCTTTTTCTATTTTTGCTGTAATACTAATCCTCCTATAAATTGCTGGTGGATAAAATATAGCAAGAAATCTTCTTACAATCATTTCATATACCTTTTTACTTGTGGACCCGAGTGATCCTAATGCATTTAAGCCTTGTCCTGTAGGTATTATTGCGTAGTGATCTGTAATTTGTTTGTCATTTACATACTTGGTTTTTTCAAGGTTATTGTGCATTCCTTTTTCTAAAATTTCTGTAGCATACTCTTTTCCATACATATATTTTGTTAAACCTTGTAGGTTTTTATTAATTTCTTTACTTACTGCAACTGACAAAACTCTAGCATCCGTCCTAGGATAGGTCACAAGCTTCTTCTCATACAATTCTTGAACTATTTGTAGTGTTTGATCAGGGCTTATTTTAAATATTTTGGAACACTCATTTTGTAATTCTGCCAAGTTAAATAATAGCTGTGGGTGTTTTCTTTCTTTTCTTTTTTCTAAGTTTGCAATTAATGCTTGTTTGTCTTCAGGAACATTAGATGTGTAGGTTTTCCTCTTGTTGTTAGCTTCAGTAGTTTCTTCAAATTCTACTTCTCTATGAAGAAGTTCTTTTACAAAATTCTGGGCTACTGAAAGTTCTTTAAAACCATTGTCCTTATATAGCTTTGGTGAGTTATAATAATTTGAACCCTCAACAGCCTTAAACTCACCATCAAATTTTTGTCCTGAATATTCAAACTCACTATTTACTCTATAAAAGGGTGTTGTCTTAAATTCTCTAATTTCAAGTTCCCTCTTTACTACCATGCCAAGCACACAAGTCATTACTCTTCCCACAGAAATGCCAGAATACTTCTTTGTATTAAGATATCTATTAACTTGTGGAGCATACTTAATTGATAGTATACGTGAAAAGTTTATTCCCATTAAATAGTCTTCTTTAGCTCTAAGATATGCGGCACTTGAAAGATTGTCGTAGCTCGATAATGGCTTTGCTTGTTTAATTCCTCGTAGAATCTCATCTTCTGTTTGAGAATCAATCCATACTCGACGTTTTTCCTTAGCCTTAGAAACTTTAGCCATTTGATCAACTAAACGATATATGTATTCCCCTTCTCTTCCCGAGTCAGTGCAGACATATATTATCTCAACATCTTTTCTATTTAATAAGCCTTTAACAATGTTAAACTGTTTTTTAACATTAGGAATAATTTCGTAAAGAAATTCCTTGGGGAGAAAGGGTAAATCCTCCACCTTCCACTTTTTATATTTAGCATTATATACATCTGGATAGCTCATAGTAACCAAATGTCCAACACACCAGGTAAGTATAGAATTATCCGATTCCATATATCCATCATTATTCTTAAATTTTTCATTTAAAGCATTGGCAAAGTCTCTTGCAACACTTGGTTTCTCCGATATGTATAGCCTTTTAGCCATTTAACAACCAACTTTCAATATTAGATTTGCATAATATTTATTATTTATTAAATAATATTTTTAGATTTATGTAATATTTATAAGCTAGAAATATTCTTTTTAGATGTTTTACATAGAAAAGTATACCATAATCCCATTATTTCGGCAAGAAATCAGGGCCAGTCAAACATTAAGTGCTAATTGTAAGTTTAAAGGAAATACTTAATATACCGACCTTCCTTTGCCATAGGTTTTTAATTTAATAGGATTTCTATACAAAATCATTCAAATCAATGTTATAATTTGTATATAACATATTTAAACAGTTGCTAACCTCTACTTATTAAGGTAGTAACCATGTGTAATAACAAAATAATGCTTGATATGTTAAGAATTATTTTTCTAAAAATGGCAAATCCTATAATGACTATGATTTTGTTGTTGAAGATTTTATGAGAGTAGATGGTCTATAAGACTTAAAGGAGGATTTATATGAATGAAACAAAGAAGAATGAAAATCCTGGTGTTAATGTGTCTGTAAAGGTTGATGTAGAAAAAGTAGTTAAATATTTGTGTATTACTGGCGTGATAATCACTGCTATCGTAGCAGTGTGCAAAGTTGTACCTAGGTTATTTAATAATATTTCTAAAAATATTGTTGAATAAGAAAGAACAAGATAAATTAATCTTGCATTTACATGGTAACTCATTACTTAAAAAGCCCGTGAATTTTTCACGGGCTTTTTGTTCTTATCATTTATTCTATTATTTGTTTTGATTGTTAACCTTAATAAGAAAGTGGATACTTATCAGTTAATTCTTTTACCGCTGCCTTCACTCTATCCCCATTCTTAACCACATCTTCTAGGCTTAAAGCTATAATTTCAGCTATTGTATCCATATCATCTTCATTCATTCCTCTAGTGGTTACGGCAGGTGTTCCTAAACGAATTCCACTTGTTACACTTGGTTTTTCTGGATCATCGGGAATTGTGTTTTTATTACATGTAATGTGAACGCTATCTAGCAATTCTTCTGCTTCTTTACCAGTTACACCCTTACTCCTTAAATCTACAAGCATTAGATGGTTATCTGTCCCATTAGATACAATATCAAATCCACGGTCTTGTAAACCTTTGCTAAGAGCTTGTGCATTATTAATAACTCTTTCACTATATTCTTTAAAGGATGGCTCTAAAGCTTCCTTAAAGGATACAGCCTTTGCAGCTATGGTATGCATAAGTGGACCACCTTGAGTTCCTGGGAATATTGCTTTATTAAGTTTGTATTCCTTTGCAAATTCTGCACTAGATAAAATTAATCCACCACGTGGACCTCTTAATGTCTTGTGGGTTGTTGTGGTAACTACATCTGCATATGGAATTGGACTTTGATGGTGGCCAGTTGCCACTAAGCCAGCGATATGCGCCATATCAACCATTAGAAATGCTCCAACTTCATCTGCAACTTCTCTAAACTTCTTAAAATCAATTGCCCTAGCATAAGCACTTGCACCAGCTACGATTATCTTAGGCTTAGATTCTATAGCTTTTCTTCTTAGCTCATCATAATCGAGGAAACCATTCTTATCTACACCATAAGGAACTATGTTGAAATAAGTACCAGATATATTAAC
>CAZUDG010000129.1:0-3647 GCA_964618775.1 uncultured Lachnospiraceae bacterium
GATTTATTGGAATTCTGAGACCTGTTAAATCATCATGATTATTTAATTCTTCATATCTATAAATATCTTTGCTCTTAATATCCTTATAGATTAGTTCAATTAACTCATTATCATAACTTGTTCTTACTAATGAAGCATCTGTCTCGCTTCTTAGTTCCAATGACTTTACATTAGCATTATCAGATATCATATTAATTACATCATCAACCTTTAATCCGATAGACTCATCTTTATTTGTAACAGCTTTTCCTACTCTATATAGTATATCACTTACATCGTCAGATTCTATTAGGATAGCATATTCTTTTTTAAAGCCTTCTATTTCATATAAATCAGCACCAAGAGGATAAGTAGTTGAGAAATCAGGAGGGGTACCTTCATATATTTTCCCTTTTAAATCCAGAGTGGTTTGGCCAATTTTATTTCCTTTAATATATTTTACATCTGTAAATTTTTCATTTCTGGAGTCAGCATACCACTCTGATAGTTCATAAGCGTATCCATCAATGTATACCACTGAAATATAGGAAATTTCAACATTAGATTCGTCAATATTACCGGTGATTTTAAAGTCACTGGTGTTTTGTATAGATTCAGCAATCTTTTCATTAGTTTCAAAGTCACTGGTGTTTTGTGTAGAACACCCATATATCCCCAATATCAATACAATACCTATTCCATATAGAATTATCTTTCTTCCCTTATCGCTCTTTGTCATGTAGTCTACACCTCCATGCATATATCATTTTATTATATATTGTAAATCATTATGTCCTGATATATAAAATGTATCTTCTAGCCCCTCTACATTTCTTCCTATACTCTTTTCTAACACCTCGCTAAATACTGCATTTTCCTTAGTATAAACTGCTTGATAGTTTTCAATATTTATATTAGTGATATAAAGTAGCATTTCAGTAGTATTACCAGAAGAAATAAGCAAATCTGATGCATCCACATAAGATTCATTTGGAATTATATCTTGGATTGTTTCTTGATTTATCTCTTCATTGTTTTCTGCAATGTCAGTATCTATAGGCACTCCCACATTTGACTATAGTAAGAAAATATTTGTTAATGGACAATATCTTTTAATTTTAGAGATAAAAAGAGCTACCTAACCCGTCTGCCTAACGGGACTTAAGTAGCTCTTTGCCTTGTTTATTTAGTTTTCCAATAGTTTGTTTAACTTTTTATCAAAAGTGTATATCTTGTATCCCTTAGCTTTATCATAACCATAAAGTAAAGTATCAACAAAGTCAAATTTTCGACTTCCATAAAGTTCTAAAGCTACTTCTAACACATTTATATCTGATACCCTAACATTCGGATTTCTAAAAAGAGTTATAAGTGTATGACTTATCTCATCATTCTTTACGTTATATACTTTTTCAAGGACATATATAATCTCTGCAATAACTTCATTAGGTACAAAAACTTCATTATACTCTAATATCTCAGTTGCTTCTTCAGATAAATCTTCTACATCATTTAAAAGAAATCTCAAAATAATATTTGCATCAACTATTATCATATCTATCTACCACCGAATTAGCCCATGCATCATTTTCTCTTATTATCAAATCTTGGTTTTTGTATTTTGATAAGGAGCCTTTTAATTTACTAAAATTTATGTTATCTTCATCTTCTTCATATGGACTTATTGTAACTACTATTTTTTTGTCTTTCATACTTTCAGGAATATCAAATATATCTTCTAAAACACTGCTATTGGTAACCTTTCTAATTATATCCATAAATTTCCACTCCCTTCAGTTTTCCTATATATATTATATCACACTTAAACATATTAATGCATATATCTTTTTCCTTTGCCATCATATTTTTTGATAATTCGCTTAATTCTTGCGCTGTTGTTGCAACCTCCTCTATGATGCACTTAATTCTTGAGATGATGGGGCAATCCCTTCTGAAGAACCAGAAACCTCCTCTGATACAGAATCTATTTCTTCAACACTTTAAATAATATTTACCTTTCTATATTGATATGTAATTTAGTCACAACACAAAATGATAATATCTATTTTGAGTAGTGAATAGCATCCTTCGGGCATACTTGCTGACAATTAGTACATTGCAAACATAGTGAAGTTTCAATTTCGGCCTTTTTATCTATTGATTTAACCTCTACTGCTTCGGTTGGACAAACCTTCTCACAAAGCTTACACCCATTACAACTTTCTTTATTTACATTTTCTGAAAACTTAGCAAACCTTCCAAAAACCTTTTGAAGCGGTCCAAACGGACAAATGAGATTATGAAATACTGCTGGCTTATATCTAAGTGTTATAAGCACTGAAACCGCTAACCAAATAAGTAAGATAGGAATATCTTTATGTAATATTTTTTTTGCAAGTAGCATGACTGCAACACTTCCTATCAATGCAAACCATGCAAATTTTCCCGAACGAAGCCATTTAGGAGACTTATCCGTCTGTAAATTCAGCTTTTTGGAAAGCCATTCCGTCGGGATCATCAACGTATTCATCGGACAGACATAACCACAATATACTCTGCCAAATAGCAATGCTACTAAAAGGCTTACCCCATATAACGCAAGCCAAAGCATCATTTTACCTTTAACTAATAAGAATATGAATAGCACAAAAAACAAAACACGTATTGAATTAATAATATATTTCATTTAACCCTCCATCATTTATTGATTTTTTTATATTATAACGTTATAGTATAAAAAAAGGTGTTACCTTGGTAACGCATGAGGAGGTTGTATATGACTAAGAATATTAACTTAGTAAAAAATACAACATTGTTAAAATCTTTATCAGATGAGGATATTCTTACTAACCTTAATAGTGGGAAGTTTAAGATTACTTCTTATAAAAAAAACAGCGTTGTCCACTTTGATGGAGAAACATGTAATAAGTTAGAAATAATTTTATCTGGTAAGGTTGTTGTAGATCGTATTGACGAGTCTGGAAATCTGCTTACAATCTCAGAGTTTTACAAAGATGATATTTTAAGTGGAAACCTGTTGTTTTCAAAAAACCCTTATTATCCCATGACCGTATTAACACAATTACCCACGGATATCTTGGAAATTGATAGAGAAGTGTTGTTTGTATTATTCTGTAATAATCCTACCTTTTTACGAACATACCTGGAACTTACTTCCGATCGTGCATTCATTCTTGGAGATAAGATAAAGCATTATGTCAATAAAACAATTCGCGAAAGTGTTATGAACTATCTTGATTACGAAAGTAAAAAACAAAATTCTAACCATATCCAACTAAATATAACCAAAAAAGCGCTTGCTGAAAGAATCGGAGTTCAACGTACATCTTTATCTCGAGAGTTGGCAAAAATGAAGAAAGATGGGCTAATTACTTTTGATAGAGATTTTATTACTCTATTGAAATAGCGAAGATATTGCGACTAATGTCACCCAAAAAACAGGCTTTTTATAATTCAACACATTTTCAATCCTGGCTCTTACGTTTCCCTCAGCAAAAGCGAGAGGACTACCATTAAGAATAATCCTTTCTGTATTAAGTGATAATAATGAATTAGCATAAGGTTTCTTTATGTCATTATCCATCTTCTTCAATACTCTTTCGTCACAGGAGAGTTCCATGTCCCTGCTCATTAACCTGAATGCAATC
>CAZUDG010000130.1:0-3610 GCA_964618775.1 uncultured Lachnospiraceae bacterium
TGATTATGTTCAAGGAATACTTGGCGGTTTAGTTGTTTAGCGGGCTAAAAAGGCCTCTCATTAGAACTAATGAGGTGCCTTTTTTATGTTCTCACTACTTTTACTGAATTACTGATATCATATATCCATCATAAACTGAAATAAAGAAACCCAAGAAACGGAGGTGTGCTGATGTTTTGGCTTGATAAGATTCGTATGAAGAAAAATAGGGCTGAAAAAACTGACCCTCATGGAGATGTCGGAGCTTATCAACAAAGACTTTCCCTGCTTACTACATTGGAGTATAAGATTTTTATGCTTCTTCGGGAAGGGTTTAAAACGAAAGAATGTTCACAAAGATTGAATCTGAAGCGGGGTGATGTAAGAGATTGTGTAAAAAGCATTTACAGAAAGCTAGACGTAAGTTCTTTGGCGGAGTTAATCGTCAAGTACCATGAAAATAGTTAGTTTTTGTTTATCCAAACAAAAATAATGATTCCAACGCTTATAAAGGTAGGTAAAACCTTGTTACCATTAAATATCAGAAATAATTAAATTTGGAGGTATTATTATGAATTGCACAAACTGCGGAAAAGAACTATTGGAAGAAGTAAAGTTTTGTGACGGATGCGGAACGCCTGTGGTATCAAATCAAGCGCAGGGGGAACCGGTGCAAGCGCAATCTGCGCCTGTAAAAAATGAAACACAGGAAAATAAGGTGATTTTTATCTTGTCGTATATAATCTTTTTCCTCCCCCTTGTTTCAGGTTCGAACTCAAAAATAGGACGTTTTCATGCAAATCAGGGGCTTGTGCTACTGATAACATCGATTGCGGGGCAAGTTGCAGTGGCCATTTTATCATCTGTTCTTCTGTCGATTTCATGGACACTGTGGCAAATCGCATCGCTGATCTCTGGAGCCTGGTGGATTGCAATGCTGGTTTTGATGATCATTGGCATGGTAAACGCAAACAAGGGCGAGCAAAAACCACTTCCCATTATAGGAAGAATTACAATTATTAAATAATTGGGTATTTACCATTAATAACCAGTAAACTGTGATTTTATATTAAAGTAAAACATCAGTCTCTTTCCTTTTTATCCCCTAAAAATAGTGTTTTTCTGGTATAGTAGTAGTAAGGAAAACACTGAATTATAGGGGGTTTAACCACCCCTCGTGATTTACAAATCATCCCACCTATATGGAACAACTTCTTTTTCAATTAATTCCTTATATCCATGTCTAACCTTGCTTCTATACTTAATTTTTGCAAGTGGTTTTTCGGTATTTGCCTTATAAGCCTCATAATCAGCACTTCCTAGAAGGGCCGACTCACCTACTTGCTTTCCATCTTCTTTATCAGGATTATAATGTTCTGCTACAAATTGCAAGTTTTGTTCATTTACAAATAGCTCGCTTGCAAATTTATTAATGTGGTGATTAATATGCTCGTTCACATAGTCCCCAATAATTACTGAAAGGTTCTTATTACGGTATTTTTCTCTATTAGTCTGCAGGTCTTTCCATATAATTTTCATTATACTAGCAAGCTCTGGACGGGTTTTTTCGAATTCATCAAGCACCCTATCAATTTCACTAGTGTCTACCGGCTTTTCAGGATCTGGGTCATGATCATTTTGTACATGGGTTTGCATTAGCATGATGATATAGGCATAGTCAATAGTATCTTTACTCACAGATTGAAGTTCATATTCAATATCAAATTCTACTTCATTAGGATCTGCACTTTCAATTTCTTCTTTAATTTTCTCAATAACATTTTGATACTTACCCTTGTATTCTTCAATGACTTCAGGTGTTAAATTATACTTATTTATAAAGTCATCTTGATTGTAATCAGAATAAACTTGAATAGAAGCATAAGCTTTATCAAAACTTTGGAATGCCTTTGCAAATTTCTTCATTTCTTCTAGTGTATTGAAATCATCTATTTCACTTGGTGCAGAAGCAATATTCATAAGCTCTTTTATTGCATTATATAGCTCTGTACTAGCCTCTTCCCATGTTGGAGCTAATACCGAAGTTATTCCACCTTTAGAGTAAAGATAAAAGGAGTCATCAACAGTCTTCTTGTACATGTTTGGTGTCCGGAATGTAACTATTTGCCCATAGCGTTTATCTATATCAAAGAGCCTATTTGTTCTTGAAAATGCTTGGATTAAATGATGAGGCTGCATTGGTGAACGGTCTATAAATAGCGTCGATAGGCAAGGGGCATCAAATCCAGTTAAAAGGCGATTTACTACGATTACAATATCAATCTGTTCTTTACGAGCAAGAAAACGGTCATGTTTACGTGATAGACGATTATTTAAATCATTATTATATACTTTAATAGTCTCTAAAGTAAAATTAGTGTTAAACATCTCGTTATAATCATCAAGGGCTTCTTTCATTTTTTCCTGATGTTGGGCGGATAACTCTTTGTTTTCGCTAAGGGAATAAGTAATTGCCACCTTGGGAAAGTCGTGAATCTTGCTCTTAACACTTTCATCTACTTTGACCTTGTGTTTGCCTGCTTTAACTTCTTTAAACAAATCATAATAACACACAGCATCTGGAATAGAAGCTGCTGTAAGCATACTAGTATAACTTTTACCAATTCCCTTGTGAAGACCCAACTTGGTCTGGGACTTATTAATAATTGCATCAATTACTTCTAGCCTATGATCCTCTGATTGGTAGGCCTCCTTTGGAATTAATTTTTCTTTTTCTATTGGATCTAAATTATAAATATCTTTATCTGGATATTTTGTATCAAGAGTATTATTTAACTCATCTTCTGTAAAGGTACTTATATATTCTATTTGAAAGCCTAATACAGTCTTATCATGGATCGCTTCTTTTACTGTGTAATCATGTAAACCTTCCTCCTTATTTTAGCATATTTTTGTCAAACAATCTGCTTAAACTAATTAAGAAATGTATATATGAAAGTAAAACCAAAAGAAACATTTCAGACTATATGATATAATTTAATGGTGTTAGCTTGAAGTAAAGCAAGTAATTATTTTGAAAAACGCATAAATAATTGCATTTTCCATGAAACTAAGGGATGGGCTATTCTTTGAGCAATTGGATTTGCATATGCTAAACACAATACAGAAAAGTGATTGGAGATAGAAAGATGGATGGAACAGTTAGAAATAATATTAAAATAGGTGCAAAAGTACTAGTAGTACAAAAACAAGATCAGAGAACTGGCAAATTAACAGAAGGTGTTGTACAGAAATTACTTACCAACTCAGCAAATCACCCAAGAGGTATTAAAGTAATGTTAGAAGGTGGCATCGTTGGAAGGGTACAAAAAATATGTGAATAATCGAAAGATGATGTGAAATTATTAGAGATCTTGGAGGTAGTGTAAATTAATTTGTGTCTTTAGAAATAAATAACTCTTTTCTGGTAAGAATTAGATATTCAAATATTCTTATCAGATGGGAGCTTTTTTATGACAATACCAAAAGAACAAATTAGTCAAATTTTTGCATAAAATTAGCTGGATATCTAATCCAGCCCATTTTACTCGATATTTATTTTCTACTATCAATAATTTTATCCAAGTTCTTTGTCCTATGCTTCATCTTCTTTAATTCTTGGCCTGCGGGA
>CAZUDG010000131.1:0-3577 GCA_964618775.1 uncultured Lachnospiraceae bacterium
ATAGGTCAATTTATCTCCAGTTTCTCAAAAGACACTGTTTAGAGGCTTAAAACACTCACTTTTCTCACAAATCTCTCTATTCTCACAGTTTTCAGACTTTTTGACATCACTTTGACATCACTTTACCCAAATTAATTAGATTATACTTTAGTTATCAGTAAAAAATATGATATATATCAATACTCTGTTCACTATTAATATTGGATACAAAATCTACTATGCTCGTAAACTTAGTTTGCATACCTTAACTCTTGTAAATAATGATGGTCTAATATTACACGAGATTTATTATTCGTTGACATTCGTTTGCTACAAGATCACTATGCGTGACAACTATAACTGTTTTACCTTTTTTATTATAAGATTTTAGGATATCTAATATCAGGGATGTATTTGTATTGTCTAAGTTACCTGTTGGTTCATCTGCCAATAAGATAGATCCAGGTTTAATGATAGATCTTGCCAGGGCAACTCGCTGCTGTTCACCGCCGGATAATGTAAATATCTTTTGATTTCCTTTACCTTCTAAACCGACTTCTTTTAATACATTTTCAACTTCTTGTTTCTTTTCATTTTTACTCAAAGTCTTATATTTTTGTGCCATTTGTATATTATCATAGACTGTTTCATCATCAACAAGCGCATAGTTTTGAAATAAATAATTGAGTTCTTCTCTAATAAATTTATTTCTTCCTTTTGCTGGTAATGATTTAGTATCTGTATTTTTTATATATAATTCGCCAGTAAAATCACTATCAAGAAGACCAATGATATTGAGTAAAGTGGACTTCCCTGCACCACTTTTTCCAGTTAATGCAACCATCTCCCCTTCTTTAATCTCAAGATTAATAGCGTTTAAAACTACATTTTCTCCAAATGATTTTGTTAAATTTGTTACTTTAATCATCATTACTCTCCTTTCATCCCCTTAATAGAATTTGATTTAATAATTTGAGTAGAACTTATGAATATTACAACTGCTTCTATGACTATAATTAAAGCAATGACGCTATAAAATATCGTGTCTTTTCTCATACGACTGTAAATTAAACTGAAGAAAACAGATACAAATAAAGTCCCGGCTGTAATAAATAATATTTCATTATATATATCATATGATTTATATCCAAGTAGTTTTTTGATACTAACAATTTTCTTAGTTCTTTCCATATAAAGCTTTACTTGTTGCAGTGTAATTAATATATATATCGAAAGTAGTGATATAACCATAACTGCTAAAGTGAGTAAGCTTGCGATTGCTATATACGCACCTTGCCCAAACATTTCTCCATATGTTTTAAAATTAATCAGTGGTAAGTACTTCTCAACATCATTGGCTTTCATATAACGCACTTGCTTCTCATAGACTGTTAATTTGTCTTGATCTTTGCTGAGGAAAAATTTAACATTCGTTTCTTCTCCACCCCCTGCAATACTAATACCACCAAGTTCATCAAAAGAGGTTGAAGTGCCGTAGTCAACTAACTCAATTACTGGACTCTCTACTTTATCATCTTCAATTTGATATGGAGTAAATGTTTTAAATGCTTGATCATCGTAAAGGAAATATTCAAACTCTACGGGCAAACCCTTCTCTATTCGATATACTCCATAGTCACTAGAAGGAACATATGATTTAATTTTGTCAATTTCGTTTTCTTTTGATTTCGGAATTAAATATACTCTTTTATCCAGTTTTTTGCTAAGGTCCAAACTTAATCCATCTTTATCAAAAACTTCGATATCTTCTTTAATAAGATAATTTCTATCTACACGTCCCATTAAATATATTTCATGATTTTCAATCTTTTTAATATAATCTTCAAATAAATCCTTGAACCAAGGATCTTCTAGAGACTCTTCATTGGATTCAAGTGAAGTAAAATCATGAAATGAGCTTACGATTAGATCAAAGCCCTCGTTTTCAAGTGATTGAAAAAAAGAATTTAGATCATAAAATACAACTGAAGTGTCATATTCTTCACCTATCTTTGACCAAATGCCCCCATGCACTGCAATATTACCTATCTTAATAAATTCCCTATTGGCCTTAACAACGGATAATAATTCACTGCTTTTTTCTGTAAGGTTAAATGACAATAAGATAAGAAAAACACCAATAACCAGTTTTAAAACAGTGTTAACGTATAAGATTCTATCTGTAATGTTTTGTCTGTTCAGTGATGTTGTGATTGATTTAGTTTTAAGTATGATATTAAGTGAAAGTAATGAGATAATCATATACATCAAAGTGATTAAAATAAAAACAACTGTATGAAGCAAGAAATATAAAAAAGACAAATTTCTTACAAAAACAAGTAGCAGTAAAGTTGCCAGAATATACGTTATTAGTATTGTTATGAAGTTGGTTTTAGTAAATTCAATTAATATATCTTTTAACTTATATCCATGTAGTGACATTATCGAAATTTTCTTTGATTCATGGTACATAGAAAAAATTGATGTTACTACCATGAATACAAGCAAAATCAGAATTACGATAAGACTATATTGAAGATATAAATTAGAAGCCATTACAATATGATTTTCTGTTGCTTCCTGGATATATACATCTTCAAGAACATTATTAAGAATTATATTGCCTTCGTCTATTGAAACATCATTAAGGTTTATATCATAGATGCCAAAACCGTAACCTCCTGATTTTTCAATATCACGCAACATATAAAAACGCACTTTATCATTGCCCATAAAGTCTTTTGAATTATATATTTGGTTCTCTTCCTTTGTATCATATGTAGCAACAAAAGGCGTATCAATAGAATTTATGGATCTAATGTCATTAAAATTAATACCAACACTATCTAAAAAATCAATGTAGGATTCAACATCTCCACCAATATAGATACTACGGTAGTCCTCATAATAGACAGTTTTTGTTACGTTAATACCGCTTGTAGTAAAGGATTCATTCAATGAATCAATCTTATCTTGAGTCAAGTCTTGATTATTATCAATATTAAAAGAACTAGAACTTGTTTCTAGATACCTAAAATACTTTATACTATCGTTTCTCTCATATGCATTCACAAGTAAGAATGTTAAAAAAAGTGAGAATACGACTAATATTATTTTGAATGCTTTTTTCATATCTTTATTATCTCCAATAATTAATTGGTTTATGTGTTTACTTCTAGATTAAGTATTTAGTTCTATGGTTATGTTTAAATAAGTAGAGCTGGATTATTATTAAGTTTAAGTTATATTATGGAGATCTTGTATACCAATCAAAAGTAAAAATAATTCTGCCCGGATCATATCCTGCGTACTCACTTCTATTTAAAGAAGCACTTAAAGTTGTTGCAGACTGCCATCCCGAATAATATGTATTAATAGTTCCTGTTGAATTATCTCTTCTCGCAATACTAGTGCGTTTTGATTTTCCGTATCCAGATAACGTCGAGCGAACATTTTGATATCCACCACTCGGAACTCCAGTACCTCGAACCCATTGATAATTGCCGCCATCAACATATGAAGTTGTATAGGCCGCCATTATTGAAATTATTGGTGTTAAAATTAAAAATGATAGAATAAATATGCTGATTTTATGTTT
>CAZUDG010000132.1:0-1733 GCA_964618775.1 uncultured Lachnospiraceae bacterium
TCATCTACTTCTGCAGTTAATCTTTCAGAACTATCCCCAGATTCAGATGAATCTTTTAACTTAAACTGAAGTACGTTATCTCTTAGTATTTCAGCTTGACTTGAAAGTTCTTCACTAGCTGCAGCACTTTCTTCTGATGTTGCTGAGTTAGTTTGTACCACTTCTGATACCTGGATAATTCCTTGGTTAACATGTTCTAATCCTATAGCCTGCTCTTTAGATGCCTTGAATATGTCACCAACAATATGGGCAATTTCTTCTGCGTCTTTTACTATCTTTCCAAGTTCTTCTGCGGTTTCATCTGCAAGTGTTTTTCCTACTTGTGATTTCTTTATGGAACCTTCTATCATTTCAGTCGTTTCTTTAGCAGCATTAGCAGATCTTTCAGCAAGGTTTTTAACCTCTTCTGCAACTACTGCAAAACCTTTACCATATTGTCCTGCTCTTGCAGCTTCAACTGCAGCATTTAATGCTAAGATATTTGTTTGGAATGCAATGTCTTCAATTACCTTAATTACTGCAGATATATTATTGGAAGCATCATGAATTTCGTCCATGGCTATAAGTAATTCTTCCATCTTTCGATTACCTTCTAATGCATCTTCTCTAGATTCTTTAGATAGCTTGTCTGCTTCTTCAGCATTATCAGCATTTAATAGTGTCTGTGAAGATATTTGTTCAGTAGATGCAGTTAGTTCTTCTATTGAGCTAGCTTGTTCTGTTGTTCCTTCTGAAAGCAATATAGAAGAATCTGAAATTTGTCTAGCTCCTGCAGCTACTTGTTCTGATGCTGCATTAATATCCCCTAGAAGATTATTAATTATATCAATAGTGTAATTTAATGAGTTTTTAATTAAAGCATAATCTCCCTTATAATCTCCTTCAACTTTAGCAGTTAAATCACCTTTTGATACTTTTGCTAGAACTGTACTTGCTTCCTTAATAGGTTCAATAGTTTTATCCATTATACCATTAATTCCTCTAACCATATCTTTATAAGAACCTGGAACCAAATCAACATCGCCTCTAACTGTTAGGTTCCCTTCTTCACTCGCTTCAAGAAGTTTATGAATTTCATTATATAATGCAGTGATTGTACCTGTTACTTTATACATACTATCGATTAGTATTTTATAGTCACCTTGGTATTCTACATCAGACCCTGGCAAGTCTACACCAGGTGTTCCAGCCGCCATCTCGTTTAAGAATGAGGAAACAAACATTACAGGTTCTCTAAATATATCTAGTGCACCATTTAATCCGTCAGCAATTTTCTTATACTCACCTTTAAAGCCTGAAGTGTCAGATCTTACATCAAGTTGTCCTTCTCCTGCAGCTACTGCAAGTGTTTCAATTGCAGATATTAGATCTAGAAGCTGAGTTATTATCATATTTATACTTTGTGATAATACATCTTTATCTGAACGAACTTCGCACATAACTGAAAGGTCACCTTCTGCTATCCTTTTAGCAGTCATGGTTTGATTCTTTACGGATTCTACTAGATTATCAAATGAATTTGCTAGGGAACCTATTTCATCTTTAGATATTAATGTATCATCTATTTCAACATCCACATCCCCAACTGCTACTTTTTCTGATAACTCAACTAGGCTAGTTGCCCTATTGGCGATACTTTTTACTAGTATTGCCATAGATACTATAGAGAAAATGACAGATGCAGCAAAAATAAATATCATTTGTCTTTGAGTACCTATTAACTTTTCATCAAG
>CAZUDG010000132.1:1833-3476 GCA_964618775.1 uncultured Lachnospiraceae bacterium
TCTAGTATTAATCTTACTTCATTACCTACTTTACCAATTCCTTTTATGTAACGAGTCCCCAGTTTAGCCGTTGCTGGTGGATTTACTACATTCTCTTCTTCTATTGTTATTACTTCCGATACTGTGTCAACTATAAGACCTATTGATATGTCGTCTACATCAACTACTATAATACATGTTCTGTCATCATATTCCTGTTCAGGCTTCTTAAATCTTTTTCGCATGTCCATTACTGGAATAATTATACCCCTCAAGTTGATAATCCCTTTTATATATTCTGGAAGTTCTGGCACTGGTGTAATATCCTGCATACCGATTATCTCAGTAACATATTTGATATCTACTCCATAAAGCTCTTCCTCTATTTTGAATATTAAATACTTATCCTTTTGAGTATCTTCTTCCTCTAAAAAACCATCATATGCTGTATCGTTCACAGTTTCCTCTCCTTACTTTTTATTATCACAGCTAGCTAATTGACTATACTATAATAAATCACTTAAACCCAAAACATCCAATATTAAACTGATGCTACCATCTCCTAGTAAAGTACAGCCTGTTAAGCCTTTTACTCTCCTGCCTCTACTTATATATTCTGGTAATGTTTTTACTACTATTTGCTGTTGACCAATTAACTCATCTACAAATAAACAAATGGTGTTATTATCTTGTTGTACTATTATAAATATTCCATCTTCAAAATTGCTTTTTCCACTTCCTACCTTAAATGCTTTATGTAAACGTAGTATTGGATAGCATTCTCCCCTTACCATTACCATCTCATTATTGTCTGGATCCCTTATAATATCTGATAAGATTGGTTCGAAGAATTCTCTTATGTTTATGGTTGGTATTGTATATATTGACTCCCCTACTTTTATGTTCATACCATCTATTATTGCTAGTGTAAGAGGTATCTTCATAGTAAATGTTGTTCCCGCATTTTCTTTAGAATCTATAGATACTGAACCACCTATACTTTCTATCCCCCTGGTTACAACATCCATCCCTACTCCTCTTCCAGAGTATTCTGTTATGCTCTCATTGGTAGAAAACCCTGGTAAGAGAATTAAGTTATATATTTCCCTATCTGTCATTGTACTTTCTGGTCTGTTAAGTAAGCCTCTATCTTTGGCTTTTGCTATTATACTTTCTTTTTTTATACCTTTACCATCATCTTTTACAATGACTAAAACATCACTTCCTACGTTCTTTGCTTCTAGCGTAATGTTTCCTACTTCTTCTTTTCCTCCACTAATTCTCTCATCTGTAGATTCAAGACCATGGTCTAGGGCATTCCTTACTATGTGCATTAATGGATCAGATATATGTTCAATTATGTTCTTATCTACTTCTGTTTGTTCACCTATTATTGTAAGTTCTACCTTTTTATCAAGCTTTCTTCCCATATCCCTTACTAATCTTTTCATCCTATTGAAGGTTGCAGATAAGGGGACCATTCGGATAGACATTACAATATCTTGTAGTTCATGGGTGATTTTGTTTAGTTGACGTGCAGCTCTTTCGAAATTGTTAAGTTCAAGGTCTTCTAAGTCAGGATTTTGTGTTACCATTGCCTCTGCTATAACAAACTCTCCCATTAGATCCATTAGTTTATCTAGTCTATCTACTGGCACACTTAT
>CAZUDG010000133.1:0-3397 GCA_964618775.1 uncultured Lachnospiraceae bacterium
TTTATCTCTGTTTTTATCTATATCTAAATCTAATTATTGAAATATATTTATAAGGAATTAGCAATATCAGTTTTCATGTCTATTACCGCTTGACGTGATGCGTGAGCAAAGTTTTCTGGTCCAAATTTTTCGTAACCTTGGTTTTTATAGGCTGCAATAATTCCTCTTGATGAGTTTACTATTGCACCTAGACCGTCTTTATTAAAGTAATGAACAAGATCTTTACCAGTTCCACCTTGAGCACCATAACCTGGAACTAAAATATAGGTCTTTGGCATAATCTTTCTAAGCTCTTTTCCTATTTCCGGATAAGTTGCCCCAACTACAGCCCCTACATAGCTGTATTCATCACCCATATGTAGGTCTCCCCACTGGGCTACTTTCTCACCAACTAACTCATATAAAGGTTTTCCATCAATTAGTTTGTCTTGAAATTCTCCACTAGAAGGGTTTGAAGTTTTAACAAGAACAAAGATACCTTTGTTTTCTTCTTTACAAACATCTATAAAAGGTTTTATTCCGTCAGAGCCTAGGTATGGATTAACTGTTGAAAAATCTTCGTCAAAAGGTGCATAGGTATTGCTTCCAACTTGTACTTTACCTAAATGTCCAACTGCATAAGCAGCTGAAGTTGAACCTATATCCCCACGTTTTATATCTCCAATAATAACTAAATTTTTTTCCTTACAATAGTCAAGTGTCTTTTTATAAGCAATAAGACCCTCTATTCCATACTGTTCATACATTGCACTTTGTGGCTTTACTGCAGGTATTAAATCATAAGTTGCATCGATAATAGCTTTATTAAATTGCCATAGAGCTTCTGCAGCACCTGCAAGGGTCTCACCCTTTTCTTCAAATGCTTCTTCTTTTATATGTTGTGGAACAAATGATAGTTGCGGATCCAACCCCACGCATATTGGAGCATTTGTTTCTATAATTTTATTAACTAGTTTGTTAATCATAGTTGCCTCCTACAAATTCATTATTATCAAATATAACATTTCCTGCTACTATTGTTGTTTTAACTCTTCCATAAACCTCACTACCATGAAATGGAGTATTCTTGCCTTTTGAATAAAAACTACCTGCATCAATTTTATATTGTTCATTAGGATCTGCAATTACAATATCTGCAATTTTACCTACTCCTAAACTTCCCTTATCAATTTTAAGAATCTTGGCTGGATTATAGCTCATTTTCTCAACCATTTCCATAGGTGTTAAATGACCTGGCTTAACCAAGCTTGTATAGGTTAGTGCAAATGCAGTCTCAGATCCAACAATACCAAAGGGTGCTTCTGTAAAAGATTTTTCTTTCTCTTCCTTTGAATGAGGTGCATGATCTGTTGAAATTGTATCTATCGTACCATCTTTTAAGCCTTGAATTAATGCATCCACATCATCTTTACTTCTAAGTGGCGGATTCATTTTGTAATTACTATCATCTTCAGGAATATCAGCATCTGTCAAAATAAAATGATGTGGGCAGACCTCACCAGTTACAGGAATACCACGAGCCTTTGCAAGCTTAATAATAGTAACACTATCCTTAGTAGAGCAATGGCACAAATGAAGAAAGGCACCAGTTTCTTTTGCTAAAATCACATCTCTTGCTGCTATAACATCCTCAACTGAATTAGAAATCCCCTTAAGTCCCAATTCCCTAGCTTTGCTTCCTTCGTTAATTACACCACCATTTACCAAATCACTATCCTCACAATGAGCAAACACAAGGATACCAGCATTCTTCGCCTCTATCATAGCCTGTCTATAAACAGATGTATTCATAACCGACTTACCATCTTCACTAATAGCTACAATTCCAGAATCTGCCATTCCCTTGATATCAACTAATTCTTGACCTATTTGACCTCTTGTAACAGATCCAACAGGAAGTACATTAATTAAAGAGTCTTCTTTTGTTTTATTATTAAAGTCTTCTACAAGCTCTTTACTATCAATAGGCGGATTTGTATTTGGCATTGGACAAATGGTTGTGTAACCACCACTGGCTGCTGCTCTTGTACCTGTATAAATCGTTTCTTTGTATTCAAATCCAGGCTCTCTTAAATGTACGTGAAGATCTATAAACCCAGGCATAACATACATGTCTTTAGCATTTATTACTTTGTCTACTTCTTTATCGATATCCCTATCAACTTTCGATATCTTATCATTTTCTATTAAAATATCATAAGTTCCTTCTATTTTGTTTGCAGGGTCTAGTATATAACCATCCTTGATTAAGATTGACAAAATATTCCCTCCTTTGTGAAATGAGTTTAACTAATCAAATTATAGCTTAATTATTCACTTTAAACAACTTGATTTACCGGCCAATCTGTATTATTCTTAATTATATTACTAGTTAAATTAATTATTAATTCTATAAGAGGAGGCTTTAATGAAAAACATTAAATGGGGAATTTTTTCAACCGGCAATATTGCTCATAACTTTGCCAATACTGTTAATGCTTTGAATGGTGAGGTAGATCTTTTTGGTGTTGCTTCACGTAATATAGATAAAGCTCAGGAATTTGCCGATGAACACGGCATCAAGAAAGCTTACGCTAGCTATGAGGAACTTGCTAAAGATCCAGAAATCGATGTTGTATATATTGCTACACCACATAACTTTCACTATGAAAACATGGTACTTTGTTTAGAAA
Organism: uncultured Lachnospiraceae bacterium; assembly: GCA_964618775.1. Lineage (GTDB taxonomy): Bacteria > Bacillota > Clostridia > Lachnospirales > Lachnospiraceae > JAAYRG01. The sequence goes on from CAZUDG010000133.1 coordinate 2,673, forward strand.
ACGGCAAACATATTCTTTGTGAAAAATCTTTTACAGTTACTGCAAAGGAAGCTGAAGAAATCTATAATTTAGCAAAAGAAAAGAATCTATTTGTAATGGAAGGATTTTGGACAAAATTCATTCCTATTTACCGTGAAATTGAAAAGGTAATTAAAGACGGAGTCATAGGTGATATTCGTTTAGTAACAGCACAATACGGATTTTGTATTGATAACCCAACCCGATTGGCTCGTAAGTTTGATCCCAATCTAGCAGGTGGAGCCCTACTTGATATTGGAGTTTACAACATTGGATTTGCATCAATGATACTTGGCTATGAGCCAAAGAATATAGAATCATTTGCTAAAATTAATGATGTAGGGACTGATGAGTATAGTAGCATAATACTACAATATGAAAATGGAGCCATTGCTGAACTTGCTACCGCTATTCAGACGACTATGCCAGTATTAGCTTGTATATATGGTTCAAAAGGCTATATAAATATTCCAGAATATAAAAACCCAACAATGGCTGAGATTGTCTTAAATGATGGAACAAGCTATAAAATTGAAAAAGAATTTGAAGTAAATGGATTCGAATACGAAATAAGAGAAGCCCAGAGCTGCATTAGAGACAACAAAATATCTAGTGAAGTTTTCACGCCAGAACAATCAATTGCTGTAATGAGTATAATGGATAGAGTTAGAGAACTTTGGGGAATGAAGTTTCCATTTGAAGACTAA
>CAZUDG010000134.1:0-3386 GCA_964618775.1 uncultured Lachnospiraceae bacterium
AGGGTGTCCAGGGTTCGAACCCCTGAAGGCGCATTTGAAAGTATCGGTTTTGAAGACATAGGAGCTTCGGGGTCGGTACTTTTTTGTTGTATAAAAATATGGGGATGGTTTTGGCTAGGATGTGGATGGAAAGCCTGTATTTGTGAATGCTGTGGATTGAATGGGCATGAGGGAAGTATATGCCATAATTTGTTTGTTTGTAGTTTTAGACATCTAACTTTATTGAGAGTTGACAAGGTTCGCAATGGAACCTTGTGGAAGTAAGAGGAATACAGAAGTAGAAAGTGGAAGTTATTCGGACGCCCGATTGGACGCCATGAAATAAATAGTAACAGAAACGTAGAGATAATCTAGTTAAATAATATAGTAGTAAGTATTTCGAATGGGTTTAAGTTTCGTCGATAGAATTAGAGAGAAAAGGAGCTATGCACTAATTATTGCAGGAAACTAAGGTCTTTAGCTCATTTATATGATAAAATATAAAAAAACTTTTTTGCAAAGGAGTATTTTATCATGTCTAGAGCTTACAGAAGAGAAATCAAGAAAACATTTCAGAAAGATATCATTGAATTTTTAAAAATCCAGAGACATTTTCTACCTGATTTAATTAAAAATTTAGGTTACAGCTTTATGAAAATGGAATAAAAGGATTAAGAGAAATAAAAAGGACAATAAAAAATATATCTTCTGACTTGTTAACGAGCTTTGGACGGCAACTAACAAGAGAAGATATATCCTATACAGAGAAACGCACATCACTAAGCATTTCTTGATAGGAACAGTATACCAAAGGATGTGATATCTGAAAAGAGTAAATTTTAAAAAGAATAGAAATCCACAGAAATCTTAAGTCAGAAAATGAGTCTAACTATACGATGTGGATAACTTACCTACAAAATCATAAAACAGAGGAAAGATTTCCACAATTGCTGTTTTGTGAGAAATCGGGATAATATAAAGTGGTTTACCTTTCAGAGCTGATAGGTGGAATCCTCCCTTGACAAACTATTTTCAGAAGTATATTATAATAAAGATAGATTACGAAGACACACATAAAGCAGGCCTTTGCTCTATGTGTGTTTTGTCATGTAATCTAAAGTTTAATACGAAGAGAGGATGAAAGAAATGCAAGCATTAATATTAATACTGAAAAAAGTTGACCTAATCGACAAGATTTTGCAACAACTTGCAGAAGAAGGAATCCGGGGAGGTACTGTGCTAGAAGGCTCGGGAATGGCCAAGACATTATGTGATCTAAATGATACACCTATGTTTGGTATACTAAGACATTTGGCTGAAGAAGATGGCTTTGAAGCAAGTAAAGTTATGATCTTTGTCTTAGATGATAAACGAGCAGTTGTGGCAAGAAATACGATAAAGAAAGCAGTAGATTTAAGTGTGCCGAATACCGGAATAATGTTTGCCTTACCTATTACATATGTAGAAGGGCTTGGTGAAGAGTAGTGGAATCAGAAATATTGTTTAATCTATCCATTGCCTTGATATTAAGCTTGCTGTCAAGCAAATTAATGAAAGCTGTGAAGATGCCCAATGTGACAGGATATTTAATAATAGGATTATTAGCAGGCCCTTATTGTTTGAATATACTATCTATAGAGGTAATTGAAGCGTTTTCTATAATACCAGAGGTTGCATTAGGCTTTATTGCATTTTCAATTGGTGCGGAATTTAAATTATCATATTTAAAGAAGGTTGGAAAGGCGCCTTTAGTTATAGCTTTTACAGAAGCTTTTGGAGCTGTTTTATTAGTGGATCTAGTACTTATTATTGCAGGATATGAGGTATCCTTTGCCGTTGTATTGGGTGCGATTGCGGCAGCTACTGCACCAGCAGCAACCTTGATGGTTGTTAGACAATATAAAGCCAAAGGACCTGTGACAAACACATTACTTCCTGTTGTTGCAATTGATGATGCAGTAGCATTGATACTATTTGGAATATCCGTAGCTATATCAAAGGCAATTACATCAACCGGCACAACTTCAATTGCTAGAACATTATTAGATCCTATTATTGAGATTGTAGGAGCATTAGTATTTGGTGCAGTTCTTGGTGTGGTAATATCATTTGCTACAAAGTGGTTTACAGGTAGGGGAAATAGATTAGCTGTATCCATCGCAATGATATTATTATGTATCAGTGTATGTAATTTATTGGGATACTCTTCCTTATTAGCATGTATGGCAATGAGTGCTGTATATGTTAATCTAACAAAGGTAAGTGCTAAAGTATTTGAATTGATCGATAGGTTTACACCACCTATCTTTATGCTTTTCTTCTTTATATCAGGTGCAGAATTGAATCTTACCATATTGCCAGCTGTAGGCGTAATTGGGATACTCTATATTGTTTTCCGTGTTGTCGGAAAAGTGGCTGGAGCAGCTATTGGTGCCAAGATTAGTAACTCAGAGCCTGTAGTTAAAAAGTATTTAGGTTATACATTACTTCCCCAAGCAGGTGTGGCAATAGGTCTAGCAAGTGTATCAATGTCAGTGGTACCAGAATATGGACAGCAGATAAGAACCATAGTTTTATGTGGAACAGTGATCTACGAATTAGTAGGCCCATTAGTTACTAAGATGGCATTAAAGAAAGCTGGAGAAATTACCATATAGCAGTTAATTTTAAAAAGAAGACTAGAGATAGTCTTCTTTTTAAATATCATAGTATAATAAATACATATGAAATTATAGCGTAGATAATTATTATATATTAATTATGATTAGAGTGTCATATCAAACATTTTTATGCCACATTTAACCTTGTTTCAGTTCTATAACAGCTTTGTTTCTTGAAAAATAGAACTTTTCCTTTTTTCATGTTTGAAGTTAGTAAAATCGATACCCTTTTGAGTACTCGTTTTACATTGATTGCTCCAACTTTTAAAGAAAACCATATTTTTGAGCGCACTAATCCCCTGACAGGCATATTATCCACATGATATCTTCTCCTTAACACGGATGGAAGTCCTTCAACGCCATTTCTCTTCTTGGATAAAGAACGATATTCTTCAGAAGATAACTTTTGAAGATAGGATGCTCGTTGTACCATTTTTTCTGTGATTAGAACATAAGCAGATTTTTTCTGCAACCTCGCACCACATTGTTCGCGTAATGGACAGTGTTCGCAGGATTTTTTGTTTAAAGATGCTCGATATAATCCGGTTTCTTCATAGTAACTAGTTTTATATGGTTTATAGCCAGCCGGACACTTTATAACTTCTCTTTTATTTGAATCAATTTGAAAACTTGCTTGTATAACATCAGGTGTCTTTCCTAGTAATGCAGTAGTTATAAGTTCGATATTATTATCAGCAGCAAGATCTACGTTTTCTGTACTTGCATAAGCTCCATCTGCTATAAGAG
>CAZUDG010000135.1:0-3340 GCA_964618775.1 uncultured Lachnospiraceae bacterium
TCATATGAAGATATAGAATCTGCAAAAGAATTGTATAAGCAATTTGAAACAAATGCATCTCATTGCATAGAATGTAGACAATGTGAAGGTCCATGTCCTCAGCATATAGAGATTAGCCAAGTTATGAAAGATATAGTAGAAGTTTTATAATAAGATTCCTTGATTTTATGTATGCTTATTGATAATATGTAATTATCACAAATAGAATAGGAGATGGTACTATGAACACATACGAATTAGCAATTTCACTAGAAAATGATATGGAAAAGTTTTACCTGGAACAAGCCGATAAACATAGCGATGATCATCTTAAGAAAGTATTTCTTATGTTAGCTGAAGCAGAAAGAGCACATGCTAAACTTCTATCAGATAATAAAGAACATCTAGCAGAACCTATTGAAGATAAAGATATTGTGGAAGAAGTAAGTGCATTATTTAAAAACTTAAAAGATATTGAAGTTGAAGGAAAAGAGATTCCATCACAGTTGGACTCTTATAGAAAAGCACTTGAACTTGAACAAAAAAGTATGGTTTTATACAAAGACCTTCAAGAAAAAGATCCAGAAAGAAAAGAAATATATAAGTTTTTAGAAAAAGAAGAGGACAAACATTGTATAGTGCTAGAAGAAATAATAAAACTTACTTCTAGACCAGAAGAATGGGTTGAATCAGCTGAGTTTGGTCAACGTGAGGATTATTAATTTTTAAAACTCATGAGAGTATTATTGAATCGAATGCTAGATAATAAAATGATAATTATATAATAGACAGTCAATTGCGCAGCCTGCTTGTATACGTGGGTTGCGTTTTTTATTGATTATATTATATGCCTTCATTGTAATTGGAGTTATATTATTATTTAAAATGGATAAATAGAAATATTAAAATAGTTCATATTAATATATCAAAAGATATAATATAATTGATATACTAACGACTTAATAATAGAAAAAAATAGAACTGGAGGCATTAATGAAAACTGAAGTTATTACTTTAAATGAAGCAAGAAATGTTACACTATCCACTTATATACAAGAAGTGGGTGGTAAATTTGCAAATATATCAAAGCGTCCTGCCATTATTATTATACCAGGTGGTGGTTACCAGTACTGCTCAGATAGAGAAGCAGAGCCCGTAGCTTTTACTTATTTAAAAGCTGGATACCAAGTTTTTGTACTGCGTTATTCAGTTAATAAAGATGCAACATGGCCCAACCCATTATCAGACTATGAACAAGCCATGGACTTAGTTAGGGGCAGGGCAGATGAATGGAATATATATGAAGATAGAATTGCTGTGGCAGGATTTTCGGCAGGAGGACATTTGGCTGCTAGTGCAGCAACAATGTCTAGAAACCGTCCTAACGCAGCTATACTAGGATATGCTGTCACAATGGAATATCTTGCAAAACTATGTGAAAAAACAGCACCAGATGTGATTAGTGCAGTAGATAAAGATACATGCCCTTGTTTTGTGTTTTCATCAAGAACTGACACTACAGTACCAATAGAAAATTCTACTAACTTTATAAATGCTCTTGTAAAACATGATATTTCATTTGAAAGTCATATTTATAGTTATGGACCTCACGGCTTTTCTACTGCCGATTCTTCCGTACTTAGACCAGGTACTGAAATTAGCAATAGAACAAAAAACTGGGTCAATGATAGTATAGAATGGTTAAAAGAGGTTTTTGGTGACTTTGGAGATGGTAAAATGACAGAGCCCAAATATAAAAATAAAGTGGTTGATGACACAGATGAATATCTTTCGCTAGACTGTACAATGGGATTGCTTAAGAGCAATGACCATGCTAATAAATTGCTTAAACCCATATTTCAAAAACAAATGGAAGAGATGAAGGGTTTAAAGAAATGGGAATCATTAGACAAAGACCTAGTTGAACATTTTGTTAACAAAATGACCTTAAGAAGTGTACTAGAATTTGCTAAAGTTAATCAAGGTGTAATTAAACAATTTGATACTGAACTTAGCAAAATACCAAATGATCAGTAGTAAAACTATTTATAGCTCTAATGAAAGTATAAGATTTGTTCCAAATTGATATATACAATTCAATTATTAAATATATGTTGAAATTATTATACAAAACCCATTATAATAATAGTGTAAGAAGTAATTACTACACATATAAATAAAAGCAAAGATACAATATTTTATAAGAATATTTCAATAGTTAAAATTTAACCCATTGGCAATTTTTAGTTAGGAGGAACGATTATGAATGCTGTAGCAAAAGATATTATGAATACAAATGTTATTAGTGTAAAAGTAGGTACAAATCTTAAAGAAGCAGTGCAAATTCTTAATGAAAACAAAATTAATGGTTTGCCAGTTCTAGATGATAATGATAATTTAGTCGGTATACTAACAGAGAGTGATATCATTCAATATAGTAGTAAAACCCATGTAACCTCAACAATGGATAAATCAGGGTGGACTTCTCCTTATGAAAAAACTTGGGAGAAGACAGGATACCAGCTGGGTGCCAATATATTACATAGAGCATCTGTTGAAAGTGTAATGTCTAAAAAAGTAGTAACCGTACAGTTAGACACTGCTATGACTGACATAGCTAAAACTATGAGAAAGAAAGATATTAACCACTTACCTGTACTAGATAAGGATAATAGATTATGTGGAATAATTGCAAGAGAAGACATTATAAGCTACTTAGCAACAGTTGAGAAATAAATATTATAATTGTATTTACTCAGTTAGAATTATACATATGTATAGCTTTAAATTATGAGGTTAGTTAAGAGATCTTAAATAAAAGAAGGCTGTAATTGGATGATAATGCCCAATTACAGCCTTTGTATATGAAGCAATATTAATTTAATGATAAAGAAAAAATGACATAAACATAGGACGGAAATTTCTTTTATTGAAATTATCCGCCCTTATGTTAAATAGAACTTATGGTAGCTTGACCAACCAACTAGATTTTCTGGTGGTACATCATTTAACAAATATTATCACTCTTACACTTTCTTATATACTTTTTTCGAATCTTTTCTTCGAAATTAGAACTTTTTTGATACCACTTCTTCATAAGCCTAACCAAAATCTTAATTCTTAGAACTGTTTGATACAACTTTCTTTAAGAGTTTAACCAAATTATTAATTCTTTGAACTGTTCTGATAACGCTTCTTCTAATAAGTTTAACCAAAATACTAATTCTGAAATCTTATTCATATCTTAACAAATATAAACATTCGGTCTTACTCTAATAACTAACAAATTAATTCAAAACTAAAATATATGCTGGTTGGTTTCGAGCTACCATGTTCTATTAACTACATTATATACTAAAAA
>CAZUDG010000136.1:0-3275 GCA_964618775.1 uncultured Lachnospiraceae bacterium
TTTCTTTAATCTTGGTTTTTTATTGTAATAATGCTATTATTGATTCTAATAAAACATGCATTTTAGGAGGCCTACATAATGTATTTTGAACCTTTAGCTTATTATCTTATAACTATCAATATTTTCACATTCATTTTATATGCTCTTGATAAATATAATGCAATTCGTGGTAAGTGGAGAATTCGAGAGCTTGTATTATTGTTTTTTGCCTTTATCGGTGGAGCCCTTGGAGGCTTTCTAGCAATGAAAGTATTCCATCACAAAACAAAGAAAGCAAAGTTTTCTTTTGGTGTTCCAATAATCTTGCTTATTCATGTATTTATTATAATATACTGGACAAGATGATAAATAATTATTGTATTGATTTAAGGAGGTCAACATGAAATCTTATAGAAAAGAACTAACATTTAACACAAAGACACGAAGATCCCTTATTAATATTACTCATGAAGTTGAAGAGTGTCTCAGGGAAAGTGGCATTAAAGAAGGCTTGCTTTTGTGTAATGCTATGCACATTACAGCTAGTGTATTTATTAACGATGATGAGTCAGGACTACATAAGGATTTTGATATTTTTTTAGAAAAGCTTGCTCCTGAAAAGCCTTATGAGCAGTATTATCATAACGGTTATGAAGATAATGCTGATGCCCATTTAAAACGAACAATTATGGGACGTGAAGTGGTTGTAGCTATAACTAATGGTAAGTTAGATTTTGGCACATGGGAACAAATTTTTTATGGAGAGTTTGATGGTAAAAGGCCAAAAAGGGTATTGGTGAAAATTATAGGTGAGTAAGACCTAGTGTATATTAAATATCATCAGGCTTTATAAGGCTTTGCTTAGATTTTGTTTATTTAAAACCCCAACAAGTGATTTGTTGGGGTTTGATTATATTAAACGCTGTATAAAAAATATGATGTAGGATTTATGTATTACAAGTAAAAATTCTTCTTTCCTTATCCGAATACTATTTTTGATTACTTTCATTATTACCTTTAAAATGATGGTATGATAAGCCTTTTTTCCACGCTTGGTTTCTAGTAATGTATGTGAGTTCAGCTCCTGCAATACATTTTCGAAAGTAAATTGACGCTATCAATAGTATCAATTTGTTTGCTCGTCTATAAATGCTACGATATAATTAAATCAAATATAATAGAGAGGATAATGTATATGATTGAATTTTTATCAGTTGAATTTTCAAAAGAAGAAAAAATAGGCCTGATAATAACTATAGTTGCGCTTATAACTATAATTATAAGTAACTTAATAAAAAACTATATCGTATCAGTTGTTAAATACTCAAGCAAAAAATATAACAAGCTATTAAAAATGAATGATAATTATAATTTTTATGATAATTTAAATGAAGAATATTATTTTAATGAACAATTAGATTCTAAAAGAAAGTTTGATAGATTCGATTACAGCAGTTTTTTTCAGGAAACTATTGAAAAACATTTAGATTATTATAAAAATTTAATATATATGGTTGATAAAAACAAGATATTATTTGAACAATATAATAATGAGATATCAATGTTATCTGAATCAATGAGTAAAGATGATGTGCTCAAACTCAAAGTTCCATACAAAATATATAATAGAGTAGAGGAAAAACTATTTAACAAAACAAAACTCAGACCTGTTGTGGATCCACTTTTTAAAATTCAAATTGAATACACTAGCCCAAAGGGAAGAAATCATTACGAAACTGGTAGGATTTATTATTATAAAGCCTTAATTAAGCATTATAATAATGTTATAAAAAAACTGGAAAGGCAAAAGACAAAAGAATATCAAAGAAATAAAATGACAGAATCTTTACGTTATGACATATTTAAACGTGATGGTTTTAGATGTGTATTATGTGGACGAACAGCAAGTGATGGAATCAAACTGCATGTTGATCATATTATGCCTGTATCAAAGGGTGGTAAGACTAAGAAAATCAACTTGCGAACCTTATGTGACAGATGTAACTGGGGGAAAAGTGACAAATATGATGATGGTGGGATTAATTAGATAGAAGATGGGTAGTATGAAATAGTTTTACTTTTGTCAAAATCCTTAATCTGGAATGATGAAACACAAACTATTTCACACCACCTAATCTTGATATGAACTCGCACTTTTGAAGCTGATGTTTTTCCTCAATTTCGTCTGCATCACTCAGGACATCGTCTTCTTTCACAAAGCCAACTTTTTCTAGAACCCTTTTTGACGCTGTGTTTTCAGGGTCAACGGTTGCGATATAGGCTTCATGGCTGTAGGTCCTAAACAGAAATTCCAGAACGGCATAAGCCGCCTCTGTGGCGTATCCTTTTCCCCAACAGTCTTTACAATATCCAAATAAGAACTCACACCCGCATAGCTGTTCCGAATAACGGAAACCGCAATATCCAATATAAATCCCGCACTCTTTTTCTATAACTGCAAACTCAGCACCATGCGGTGAGAACTCTGCGGAGCACTCCTGTGTGAACACTGCCTGCCGCTGCTGATAGCTTAGCCTCGTTACACCGCCGCTATATTCTTTGGCGATTGGGTCGTTTATCATGCCCCAAAATCTATCAAAATTTTCAATAACGGGCTTATGTAGAATAAGCCGCTTTGTTTCTAAGAACATTTTATACCTCGCGTAATATTAATTATCTCTATGTCAAATTTCCATTTATCAGGTTATTCATAAATAATAAAAAATAATTCATATGTCACATTAATCTAATAAAGTGAATTAGTGTGGTTCTGGGCTAATACTTCCTTATATACATATACTAACTCCAAATTATTTCTTAAGATATTTATGGACCAACATATATATAATTCCTATTACAGAAATTACTCCAAATACAATAGTAATTATGTGATAAGGTGTTTTAATTGCTATAAATACTGATGTTGGACCATCTGCACCACCAATAATCCCTACTGAACTGGCTGTAGCTCGATTCATGTAAAACTGATTGAACTTAATAAGGGGCACTACAAAGTTAACTAACCCACTAATCATTGTGATTATAAGGGAAATGATAGTTATTGTTTTTATGGCTTTGTGTCTTTTAATCATACGCACATACCTTCTTTCTTCTTATTCGTGTATTTCTTCCCAATTCTTTTCTCGAGAAACTATATTAATTATGGCACTATATTGGTATACAATAAAAACAATTATAATACTCTACTTTTAAGTAACGTATAGTTATGTCCTATAACGTATAATATAAATTATGTGTATCAATTTACTTATTTAACGAAGATATAATATATCATT
>CAZUDG010000137.1:0-3219 GCA_964618775.1 uncultured Lachnospiraceae bacterium
CATTATTTTCTATTAAGTTGGATAATTTATTCTCCATAATATCTTCAATCTTGTTAACTATGGCTGGAGATGTCCTGTTAATAGTACCTATTCTTTCTGCAATATCAGCCTGTAAATCATCAGGGAATTTTGATAATACTAAGCCAGCCTTTTCAGGTTGCAAATAGCACATAACTAGTGCTACAGTCTGTGGATGCTCATTAATTAATAGATTTGTCAATTGTTGTGGGTCAGCCTTACGTGCTATGGAAAATGGTCTTTCTTTCTGCTGAATTTGATGAAGCATGTCTATAACATCTTTAGCTTTTTGTGTTCCTAAAGCCTTATGTAGCACACTTTTTGCATAATCAATTCCGCCATCAAGTAGGTACTCCCTTGCTGATGCCATATTAATAAATTCTTCTATTATTTCATCTCTATCGCTTGGCTCTACATAGTCTGTGTTGGCAATTTCATAAGTAACTTCTTGTATTAAATTGTCAGGTAGAGTTTTTAATATTTGGGAAGCAGTATCTTCACCTAATGATATCAGTAATATAGCTGCCTTTTTCCTACCACTTAACTTCTTTTTTATTTGCATATTTATCACCTATTAATTACTTTTTATCCATGCTTTAATTAAATCAGCTGCAATATCAGGATGTTTTTGTGCATAACCTTTTGCTACCTTTTCATTATTATCAGCTTTTAAGTTTGCTTTTTTAATTTCTTCATTATCTAATTTTTGTTCTTTTTCATAAGTGGCCGCATACTGTTCCTTAGCCTGGGCCTCAGCAAATAGCATTTGTTCTAGGACTTCTTTTTCTTCTTTTCTTTTTATAAGTGCTCTTCTTACAATCAATGCAAGAACAAATATTACTGCAAGGGCTAGTAATACAATATTTATAATACTCTTATGTTTACTATAGAATTTTTTTAATAGACCTTGGTTTCTTTCAGCTTCAAGTCTTTCTTCTTCTAGTTCAGCAGCAAGTCTATCTTGATAAGTTCTGTCAAATTCAATACCTTCTATGTTAATTGAATCACCCCTGTTGTCATCATATCCAACAGCTGAAGCTACAATATTGCTTATTTGCATACTTCTTTCTTCTGATATTTCTCCGTCATAAACTACTGATGTAGTTATTCGATTGACCTTTCCTGGGGCTTTGATAGTACTTGTATTTTCAGTGGTTAGCTCATTGTTTGTTGTCCTGTTATATGAAGAGTTTTCACCAGTTACACTGTCTATCACGTTGCTGGTATTATCACCTATATTCCCTCCAGTAACATCTTGGGTACTAATGTCATCACCACTTACTTCTATTTGTTCACTTCTTATTACAGGTTCTTCATATCTAATAATGGTTTTTTCTTCTGAATCAAAATCCAAGTCAGCATATACCATAACTTTTATCTTATCTCGTCCAAATATTGTACCTAGTAAATCTGAAAGGTTTGCTTCAATTTCATATTCAAATTCCTCTTTTAAACCTTGGTATTCATTTACTAAACTCTTTGAGTTTACAGTATCTTCCCTTAAGATAGTGCTTAAAACATTACCCTTTGAATCAATAATCTGAATGTTTTTTTCTGGAAGATTTTCTACTGCACCTGCTAGCAAAGCTGCAACGCCCATTATCATGTCATTTGTAATCTTATATTCAGGATTTAAATCCACAATAACAGATGCAGAAGCATCACTTGCATGGGTTTCAAATATGCTTTTTTCACTCATAACAAGGTGTACCTTTGCATTGTTTATTGCATCAAGTGACATAATTGATTTTTCTAATTCACCAGTTAAGGCCCTTTGATACATTATCTTTCTATCTTCATCTGTAACCATAAGACCCACATCATCAAACATTTCAAAACCTGTGGAGTTTTCTGGCATATTACCGTCCATAGCAAGCTGCAACCTATAGTTATCTATATGTTTTTCATCAATTAAGATCTTTTGTCCTTGATCTTCCAAATTATATTTAATTTTTTTATTCTCTAAGTCATTAACTATAATTCCAGCATCCTCAGGGTTTAGCTCATTAAACAAGGTGATATATGTAACCTTCTGGCTAAAGATGGCAATTAAAGTTATGGATAACAAAAGAACAACTATTGTGATTATAAGAGTGATTTTTTTCTTGTTATCGAGATTATTCCAACCACCCTTAATCCCTTCAAATAATTCCTTAATTTTACTCATAATTTAGGTAAAACCCCTTTGCTACTTACTATAATTGCATATTATTTATTTCTTTATATGCCTCAATACACTTGTTTCTCACTTGAACTGCTAACTCCAAAGACAATCTAGCTTCTTCTGTTGCAATAAGTACCGTATGTAAATCATCAACATTGCCAGATATAAAATCTTGGGTCAATTCATCAGCTTTAACTTGTTTGTTGTTTAATTCATTCATTGCTTCGCCGATCATATCTTTAAAGCTATTATTTTCTTTTTCAACAAGGCCCTTACCTTCTATATTACTTAAGTTTGTAGGTAAAACACCATTTAAAGAACTAATATTCAATTCAATACCTCTTTCTTAGAAACTATTATCCAAATGATTATTATCCTTTAGATATCTCTAATGCCTTCTTTAAAATACTCTTACTAGAGTTTAACGCAGTAATATTTGCCTCATATGTTCTTTGTGTATTGAGAAGTGCTATCATTTCATCTACCATATTTACATTAGATGTCTCTACATAACCATCTATATCTGCATCAATATGATTAGGATCATAGATGAACTCCTGATTTTCCACGTCTTCTACAATTTCAGTCACTTTTACACCGAAGCTTTTATTTTCAATTTTATTGTTTATACTATTCCTTGCTTCAAGCAAACTTTCTTCAAACACTACTTCTTTACGTCTATAGGGGCCTCCCTCTTCTGTTCTTGTAGTGTTCACATTTGCTACATTCGTGGATATGATATCCATTTTTAATCTTTCAAGAGAAAGACCGCTCGCATTAATTCTCATTGAATTAAATACAGACATATTTTCATCCTCCTTGTATTATATATAATTACTAGATAATTGAGAAACTTATCTCTGATACTAGTAAGCTAGAAAACAACTAAAATGAGGGGCTGCTTTGCCCCACTAAAAACAACTTCATCTTGTTCTCCTTGTTTACCAGTTCAAATACTGTTAGAGTAGCCACTGCAATTATCTATCTATTGATTACATAGTTAAAGTTTGACAGTCTTGAGTTTAGCTGTTGTATTA
>CAZUDG010000138.1:0-3201 GCA_964618775.1 uncultured Lachnospiraceae bacterium
ATACCATAAAGTAAGACTTTATAGCAGTCTCAAAGGCATAGTTTAACAAACCATCCCCTGCTAAAATTCCAATTGTTTCTCCATATTTTATATGGGTAGTCTCCTGGCCTCTTCTATACTCATCATTGTCCATGGCTGGCAAATCATCATGAACTAAAGAGTAATTATGAATCATCTCAATTGCTGCCATAAATGGATGAATTAGTTCTGGCTTGTTGCCAGCAAACAAAAGATAGCTTTCCATCATAAGCATTGGGCGAAGCCTTTTACCACCAGCAAGTACACTGTAATTCATAGCCTCAAATATGATTTTTTGTTCGCCTTTTTCTTCTGGAAGATAACTCCTTATTACCTCTTCTATATAGCTTGTTTTATCTAATAATACTTTATCAAAATCTTTTGTCTTGTATGTCTTCATTATTACCTAGATATCCTCACCTTCTACATGTTCAGTGGTATCAGAATCTCTTGCTTTAGCATTTTCGCCTAAGATAATTAGCTGTTTTTCTACCTTATCAATTGAGTCATTACTATGTTTTATTAGTTTCATTCCATCTTGATATAGCTCAAAGGACTCTTCTAATGTAATGTCCTCTTCTTCTAATTTTTCAATTATTTTCTCTAGTTCTTCAAATGCAGTTTCCAGACTTTTATTTTCTTCGGACATTTATATACGCTCCTTTTTTGTTTTATCATCTATAGTTGCTTTTATATCACCATCTAGCACTGATATTAAAACTTTATCTCCTGCTTCAACTTTTTCTATACTATTAATAACTATGTCTTTATCATTTACAACTAGAGCATAGCCTTTACTTAACTTTTTCAAGGGTGAAAGGCCTTCTAGTTTTTCTATATAAATAGCAAGTTTATGCTTTTTATTTGTCATTATCATTTCTATTATTTGTTCAAGTCTTTGTTCTTGGTCAGTTAAATACTGTCTTTGTTCACGTAATTTATATATAGGATTCACATAGGAAAGAGTTGTTTTTAAATGTTTTAATTCATTACGATAATAAATAATTTTACTATTTAAAATATTAGCTATATGTTTATGATAAGTTTCTATTTGACCCATTATATCCCTAATGTCAGAAACAGCCAATTCTGCTGCCGCAGAAGGTGTAGGTGCTCTAAGATCTGCAACAAAGTCAGCTATAGTTACATCTGTTTCATGGCCAACAGCTGATATAATTGGAGTTTTACAAGTATAGATAGCTCTTGCTACAATCTCTTCATTAAATGCCCATAGATCCTCTATTGATCCACCACCTCTACCTACAATTATGGTGTCAAGGCCCATTTCATCAAGGGTTTTAATTCCTCTAGCTACCGTTGCTGCCGCTCCTTCACCCTGAACCTGTGCTGGATATAGCACCAATTGAACATAGGGGTTTCTTCTCTTTGCAATATTAATTATATCCTGTAGGGCTGCACCAGTTCTTGCAGTTACAACACCGATTTTATTAGGATAAGTCGGAATATCTTTTTTCATACCTTCATCAAATAACCCTTCTTTTTGAAGGTTTCTCTTTAATTCCTCATATTTTTGATAAAGCTGTCCTTCACCATCCAAGGTGATTTTATTAGCATATAATTGATAAGCTCCTGATCTTTCATACACTCCAATACTTCCAAAGGCAATAACACTCTGACCTTCCTTCATCTGAAATTTAAGACCATTTTGCCTTTGTCCTGCAAACATAACACAAGAAATTTGTCCACCAGGATCCTTTAGCGTAAAATAAATATGACCCGATGAATGATACTTACAATTAGATACTTCACCGCTAATATATATGCTATTTAGTCTTCCGTCTTTTATAAACAAATCTTTAATCAAAGAGTTTACTTCAGACACTTTATATGGCTTATTTGTGTTTTCATGTAAAATATTATTCATAGATGTCCCTTCTAGCAAATTGTATTATCTAGTTTAAACCTGTTTACACCTTTTTGCAATAATAGCTATTAATATGCATTAACGTAGTAATTTCGCTAAAACTCCATTAACAAATGAACCTGAAGATTCTTCTCCAAATTTCTTAGCAACTTCTACAGCCTCATTAATAGATACTTCACCAGGAATGTCTTCATCATACTTAATTTCATAAATAGCTATTCTCATAACCGTTAAGTCTACCGTTCCCATTCTGCTAAGGGTCCACCCACTAGATATCTCTGATAAAGTAGCATCTATCTCAGGAAGCTTATCCACTATATTATTATATCTGTCCTTTAAGGATTCCAAATCCTCCGGTTTTAGAGATTTCATCTTCCTATCAAATAATTCAAAATCGTCCTCACTTATATTTTGTAAGGGTTCAAGATATAAATCTGCTTGTTCTAATAACTCATCACTTTTATGAAATTCATATCTAAATAACATTAAAAATAAATGTTCTCGTGCCTGTCTTCTTGTCATATTACCTCCAACTTGTTTTTACCAAAACAATTGCCAAGCTCTCTCACTAAAAACTATCAGCTCAACATAAAAATGACCGCCACAAAGCCAATTACAAATTCGCAAAAAACAGACCTTCACTTACTAAAGTCATTTAGTGAAATCCCCCTCGCAAATGTATAAGTTAAGAGCTTTGCAACAGTCCCTTTATAACTAGATATGTTGCATTAATAGTTTATGCATTTTTCTCGGCACTTACAGCAGCTATTCTAACATTAACTTCTGAAACCGTTAGCCCTGTCATTGTTTCAATTGCTGCTTTTACTTTTTCTTGCACTGTTCTTGAAACCTTAGGAATATTATATCCATATTCCACTTGTAAGGCCAAATCTACCACAACATTCTCGGTGTCTACTTCTATCTTAACTCCCTTAGAAAGGCTCTTCATTCCAAGCTTACTTACTAGTTCCTTAGTAATATTACCAGCCATGGATGCAACACCCTCTACTTCTGTTGCAGCAAGTCCTGCAATAGAAGCAATTACCTCATCAGCGATTTGAACTTCTCCAGTTTTATTCTCATCAACATGTATTTTATAAGTATTTCTACTGTCTTGTTCTCTAATCAATCTTCTATACCTCCTATATTCTCAACCTAACTTCACTTAACTTATATTATTGAGTTAATTATACCAAAATAAACAGTATTTGCAAACTTTTTATTGTTTTATACTTGAGCATAACAATGGAGATAACCCTGCATAAAAATATTTATAGCAGAAATATCTCCATGGCTTA
>CAZUDG010000139.1:0-3200 GCA_964618775.1 uncultured Lachnospiraceae bacterium
GCCCTGGAATAATTCTGTATAATAGATTGTTTTAATATAATCTACTTTTCTTTATCGCTAATTGCAAGTTAAAATGTAACATTAACTCCTTCTTGTTTGTCGGTGGTAAATCAGAAAGCTCAAACTTATCACCAATATTTTTATAAAGCTCTCTATAATAAGGGCTGTTCTGTTTTGCGTAATTTACAATGTAAGCGTCAATTAATCCGGTGTATTGAACCCCTCTCAAATTTTTGAGATAATCTCTTTAAAAGATTTCAGAGTTTTCTGAGTTTCCTGAGTTTTCTGAAATACTCAAAAAACTCTGAAAACTCAGAAAATTTCAAGGGGTGATATTATGTTGGAAGTTAAAGAAGTAGTACAGGAGATTCGCTTAAAAGAATGGGCAGAAATCATTCAAGAGCAAAAATCTAGCGGCCTCTCTGCAAGAGCCTGGTGCAAAGATAATGATATTGGTCAAGGGAAATTTTATTACTGGTTAAACAAACTTCGTAAAGCTACAATTGAACATCTACCAGAAGGATTAAACAAAACATCATTTGTGCCAATTAAAGTATCTTCTGTTGTATCAAATGTCACAAATAGCATTGCCAATTCTCCTATTACCATACGTAAAGGGGATATATCAATCGAGTTTAATAACGATACTCCATTAGATACAATAACTAGTATTCTAGAGGCTCTTCAATGTTAGGAGATGTAAGTAAAGCTGAGGGAATATATATAGCTGTAGGATATACGGATATGAGGAAAAGTATAGATGGACTTTCAGCAATTGTTCAGCAGAACTTCAAGATGGATCCTTGTAATAATAATCTATATATATTTTGTGGTAGAAGAAGCGATAGAATTAAAGCATTGTATTGGGAAGGTGATGGTTTTGTTCTTCTCTATAAAAGGTTAGAAGGTGGACGTTTTCAATGGCCACGTGATGAAGATGAAGTTCGTAAAATAACCTCACAAGAGCTTCGTTGGCTTTTGGAAGGTCTAGCTATAAATCAACCAAAAGCAGTTAAAAAAGTTAATGTAAAATCCGTTATATAAAGTGCCTATATCCATTGAAAACACTAGCTTTTCGACTGTTTTTATGATATAATTATCTCATAAAAAACAAAGGAAATATGCAGATGGAAACAGCGGATCAATTCACCAAACTTGAACTCAGAATAGCTGAACTAGAGCTTGAAAATAAAAATCTTCATGAGACGGTTACGTTTTTGACCCGTAAATTATTCGGTAAAAGTTCAGAGACATCTAAGTCCCTTAATATCGAGGGGCAGATGTCTCTTTTTGATGAAGCTGAGGTAGAGGCAAATCCTACTGCTATAGAACCAACACTTGAAGAAGTTGCTGTTGTAATAAGAAAGAAATACAAAGGACAACGCAAGGAAAAGTTAGATACCCTACCTCACAAAAAGGTTCTTTTTAAACTGGATTCTGAGGATTTATCATGCCCACAATGCAGTACTGATTTAAAAAATGTTGGAGAAGAATTCGTTAGATCAGAAGTAGAATACATTCCTGCACAGCTAAATGTAATTGATTATTATCGCGAAACTTATGAGTGTCGTAGTTGCAAAAATACAGATGAGCCGTACATGGAGAAGACGCCTATGCCTTCGCCAGTAATCCCTCATTCATTTGCATCACCTTCATCAGTTGCCCATGTTATGTATCAGAAGTTTGTGAATGCACTGCCCTTTTATAGACAAGAAAAGGACTGGTTAAATCTAGGTTTAAATTTAACTAGACAGACTATGTCAAACTGGACGCTTATAGCTGCAAGAGATTGGCTGATGCCTATCGTAAACTTGCTTCATCAGATTATGTTAAAGGAAAAATATCTACATGCTGATGAAACTAGAGTTCAAGTCCTTAATGAAAAGGACCGGAAAAACACAACTGATTCATATATGTGGGTATATGGAACTTACAAAAACTCCAAGTTCCCTATACGAATATTTGAATATCATCCTACTAGGAATGGTGATCATGCAAAGGAATTTTTGAAGGGGTATAGTGGTTACCTTGTTACCGACGCTTTTAAAGGTTATGAAAAGGTTGGAAATATAACTCGTTGCTATTGCTGGTCACACTTACGACGGTATTTCGTTGATGCCCTACCTTCGGACTTAAAGAAGCCAGAAGCAACACTTCCTACGATTGCAATTGAATACTGTAAAAAACTCTTTACTATAGAAAGTGAACTAGAATCACTTTCTCCCAAAGAGAGGAAAATACAGCGTCATGAACGAATAAAACCCGTTCTAGAGGCCTTTTGGTTATGGATTGAAGTAAACAAAGACAACTGTTTACCAAAATCAAAGCTTTATAAAGCCTTTACTTATGCTATAAATCAAAAAGAAGGTTTAATGAATTTCCTTGAAGATGGAAATATAGCTATTAGTAATAATCTAGCAGAAAACTCAATTCGGCCATTTACTTTGGGTAGGAAAAATTGGTTATTTAGTGGAAGCCCAGAAGGAGCAAAAGCCAGTGCTGCTGTTTATAGTATTATTGAAACGGCTAAGGCTAATGATATAAATCCTTATAATTATCTACTATATATTTTTAAATATATGCCTGGTGTTAGATTTGAAGAGGAGCCAGAATGGTTGGAAGATTTCCTACCATGGAGTCCTGGTGTGCAGGCATTCTGTAAAAACCAAGCCAGTAAGTAATTAGAATTATAAACTACTTAACTGGCTTTTTCTATGCACTATTTGATTTGACGCTTACTTTACAATCTTTTGAAATCATTTCTTACGTGTTTTTACCTTCTCAGTTTCATTTGTATTTTTATATTTACAACATAAAAACATAGCTTTAAAGATAGCAATTTCATTCATTACACTTCCTCTTGCAAACAATAAAACCCTCAAAATTAATTATATCTTGAAGGCTCTATTTATCACAATTTATTCACTTTTGTATAAATTTTATTCTATAGCCTCATTCATTCTCTTTCTTTTCCCCATACAAGCTATCTAATAATAGTTATAATTTATCCACAATGGAATGATGTCCAATATCTAATGTTATTATAATATTCGATCCTTCATACTTCCAAAGTATCCTAATATCTATATTTACACTACATTCAAATAAATCTTGAAATCCTTTGATTTTTTTAGTTCGTAAAGAAGGTAGTATGGATCTGTTTGTAATAATTTTAATTTTGATGCCACCTGTTTTTGTTC
>CAZUDG010000140.1:0-3135 GCA_964618775.1 uncultured Lachnospiraceae bacterium
TTTATGATCTATATTACTGGAGATACACATATTCCATTAGACATAGAAAAACTTAATAAGAGTAATTTCCAGACGAAAATCTGACTAAAAATGACTATGTTATTATTTGTGGAGATTTTGGGACTGTTTGGCATGGATGTGACGATGCGGATGAGAGTTGGCAAAATTAGCCTGATAAGGGAAATTTTGTCACATGGTTTATTGATGGTAACCATGAAAACCACAATAAACTTGATCAAATGCCCGTAGAAATTTGGAACGGTGGAAAAATACACAGAATAAAAGATAGTGTTATTCACTTAATGTGAGGTCAGATTTACACTATAGATGGTTACAAGTTTTTTGCGATGGGTGGAGCGTAATCAACGGACAAAGCCCATAGAACAGAAAATGAATCTTGGTGGGAAAAAGAGATGCCCTCTGAAGAAGAATATGAAGAAGCTTTGAATAACCTAGGGAAAAACAATTGGATAGTTGATTATGTGATTACGCATGATGCCTCTACAGAAGTGATACAGGATCTTACTATTTTTAATATGCCTAATAAAATACGGAATTTCTTTTCTGTTATAGATAGTAAACTAACATATCGGCAATGGTTTTTTGGCCATCATCATCAAAACTTGGAAATTGATAGAAGGCATACATTACTGTACGATAAAATAATTAAAATAGAAGAATACGATATGCAAGAACCTATAAAAGATAAAGCTCATGTAAACAAAACTGAAGACTAATATTTTGAAAGTAATCTTCCAGAATATTTGAGGCATGGTATGGAATAGTTGAAGGCTTGGGAAATAATGAATAAATGAGAGTAGATTTATATATAAATGAGTTTCAAGGATCTATCTACGGAGCTTTTTGAGATTGTGAGGTTAGCAAAGAGTAGCTGATTATTAGAGAAAGAAGTATCTATGGTTTAGCTTTGATTACCTTTTTGATGACTTTTTGTTATGAAACATCTTCATTGAATATCTCTATAGCCCTCATCGAGTGATATTGCCTTAATGTCATCCAAAATTCTAAACGCTTTAGGATCTAAAGTTGCTCATCAAAGTGCATGACTGCTAATACCTATAAAATATATAATCGCGATAATAAAGGGTAATAGTGCTATAGTATAATTATAAATTTCCGTAGATTATAGAAAGATAATTTTTAAGGAATATAACTTTGCTGCTTCTTTTATTTTAGAAACAACTAAGGATAGGGAATTAAAAGGATTATTTAAAATTTTTTAGGGAGGTGTAATAATGCTAATTTACTTAGCTTTAATAGAAAGAGAAGAAGATAAGCGTAAATTTGAACTTATCTACCTTTCCTACAAACAAACCATGTTTTATGCTGCAAACCGTATTTTGAAAAATCACCATACAGCGGAAGATGCTGTCCATCAAGCTTTCATACGCATTATTGATAATCTAGATAAAATAAATGAAGATAACTGTCACAAAACGAGAGCTTTTCTCGTTGTTATTACAGAACACATTGCAATAGATATTTACCGTAAGCAAAAACGAGAAAACACTGTATCCTTCGATGAGTTTGAAATATACATATCAGATAATTTATCGCTAGAAGATGAATTGACCGATGATGTATCGTCAGCTATTGCCAGCCTGCCAGTAAACTATTCCACTGTTCTTCGATTAAAGTTTTCTCAAGGATATAATAATTCTGAAATTGCACAGATTCTTGATATCACAGAGGAAAATGTTCGTCAGCGTATCTCTCGTGCAAAGAAAAAGTTAGGAGAATTGTTACAGAAAGAAGATGATGTCTATGGATAAAAAGATAGATGATAGATTTCTCTATACTAATATGCCACAAATAGAAAAAGCTATGTTAGAAAAAGTACCATTGGAAAGTGAGTTATCATATAAGTTTTCATGGCGTTTTAAACGCAATATGAAGACCTTGCTAAAATATGAACGCCGTACTCCTGTTATGCGACGATTTGTTCGCCAAATGAAGACCGCTACAGCTATTCTTCTCATTGCTTTGTCTATGATCTTTGGAACAATCATGAGTGTTGAAGCTTATCGTGTTCGCTTCTTCGAGTTTGTTACTGAAATTAGGGAAGAACTGACGTCTATTGTAATCAGAAGCGGCGAGAACGCAGATTACGACACCCTGACAGCAATTTATCCGTCATATATTCCAGAGGGGTATAGCGTACTTGAACAAACAAGTGATAAATATGAAAACACAATTATTTACAGCAATTCGAAGGGTCTAGAGCTTTATTATTCACAAAGAATGACGACACAAGGTGAGTTTATCCTTGACTCAGAAGGTGCCAAAACTAAGTTGATTACAATTGGGCCACAAGAAGCTTATTTGATATCAAATAAAGGAACTCTTCAGTTGTTCTGGCATTATGATGATAGTATTTTATCGTTAATTGGCAATATTAGCGAAACTGAGATTATCAAAATGGCAGAAAGTATTAAAAAATAAAGAAAATTTTCCTTAAGTGTCACAAATCCCCTTTTTCTTTCGTCAATAGTGTAATAAGACACAAACAAAGAAAGGGGGATTTTTATGAAAAAGTATATTTTAGCCTTAACTCTTTGCTGTTTTATGCTTTGTGCAAATAGCGTAAAGGCTTTTCCTGCTGAATCAAGTACAGGGATTCCAGTCACCGAGAAATTTATAATTTCACCACTTATGGACTACATATCACAAACCAATGCAAATCTCTATATTGATTCTAATGGTGTGGCTACTGTAAAAAGTTCTGTTTATGGTTATCAAGGGATTACTACACAAGTAGAGATTAGAGCTACCCTACAGCAGTACAAGAACAACAAATGGGTAACTATCAAAGAATTTACTGCTGAAAGTCACTCTCATCGAACAAGCTTAACCAATACACACAGAATAACCAAGGGCTATTCTTATAGAGTACATTCGACGATTAAAGCTTACAGTGGCTCATCTGTTGAATTAAGAACAGTTACAAGTGGCACTGTAACATACTGAAAAATGTAACTTTACAACCTCTCAGCATTAGCAGATATTGGAGGAGTATGACGATGGCTTATAAAAAACTGTATTGCCAGATAGGTGTAACTACTATTCTTTTAATTGTTGTGGTGTCGTTTGCTTATTATTTTTCTTTTCCAGTTG
>CAZUDG010000141.1:0-3134 GCA_964618775.1 uncultured Lachnospiraceae bacterium
AATTAATTTAATAGACTCATGCTTTAATGTTGACATACCATGGTTGGTAGCATGTCTTGTTATTTCGTTTATTGTAGCCTCTCTTGAAATCATATCTTTAATTTCATTAGTTATAAGAAGGATCTCATGAACTGCAATTCTACCCTTATAACCCGTTTGATTACAGTGGGGGCAACCAACTGCCCTATGAAATGTATAATCTCCATCTAGTGCAAGGCCAAGATAATTAAGCTCATATTCTGATGGTCTATAGGGCTCTGCACATCTTACACATAACTTTCTAACTAACCTCTGTGATATTATTCCTCTAAGTGCAACTGCTAATAAATAAGGCGGAACTTCCATATCTTCTAGCCTGGATATTGAGCTAACTGCATCGTTAGTATGTAGGGTACTTAAGACTAAGTGACCTGTAATTGCTGCACGAACAGCCACATCTACAGTTTCGTTATCCCTAATCTCTCCAACCATTATAATATCAGGATCTTGTCTAAGAAACGACCTTAGTGCACTTGCAAAATTAAGACCCGCCTTAGTATTAACCTGAACTTGATTTAGTCCATCTATTTGATATTCTATAGGATCTTCAATTGTAATAATATTCTCTGTCATCTGGTTAAGTTCGCTTAACATTGTATATAAAGTGGTTGATTTACCACTACCTGTTGGTCCTGTTACTAAAATTATACCATTAGGATTTTGTAGTAGCTTGTCAAATTTATCTGAATTTTCCTTTGTAAATCCTAGTTGTTCTTTTGGAATTAAAAAGTTGGTTTTATCCAAAATACGCATAACAACTTTTTCACCATAAGAAGTTGGAAGGACAGACACACGAATATTTAGCACTTTATTCCCTGAATTAAAATCAAATCTACCGTCTTGGGGAATTCTCTTTTCTGCTATATCAAGACCAGCCATTATCTTTAGACGAGTCGATACAGCTGATTGTGCTTCTTTTGGTATACTTGATGATTTTCGAAGTTTGCCATCTATACGAAACCTAACTCTTACATCATTCTCCATTGGTTCTATATGTATATCACTAGCACCCTCCGAAACTGC
Source organism: uncultured Lachnospiraceae bacterium (assembly GCA_964618775.1). Lineage (GTDB taxonomy): Bacteria > Bacillota > Clostridia > Lachnospirales > Lachnospiraceae > JAAYRG01. The sequence goes on from CAZUDG010000141.1 coordinate 1,063, forward strand.
AAGTTCTATAGTTGAATAAACTAGTTTTACAATGGGAGCTGAATCAACTTCATATGAATCCACTTGTAAAGAAGCGGCTATTGCACTTGTTGCTGCATCACTTTCTTTTTTGAATTCCTGAATAGCTTTATCTGCTGATTCTGTACCGTATAATTTACTAATAGTACTGTTAATTACATCTTTAGAAGCAATCATTGGTACAATCTCATGCTTTGTTGCCATACGCAAATCTTCTATAGCAATAAAATTAAGAGGATCTTCCATTGCAACATAGAGCATATTCATTTCTATCTTAATAGGAACAACACGATGTCTACGTACAAGATTGTATGGTATAATTCCTTGTATATCTTTTGATATTTCTATACTGTTTAAATCAATATAAGGAATTCCAAGTTGAAACTCGAGGACTTCCATAATTTGAGCATCTGTAACATAATTAAAGTCAACTAATATTGTACCTAGCTTTTCGCCTGTTTTTTTTTGAATACTAAGCGCATTTTCCAACTGCTTGTCATTAATAATACCTGCATTTAATAACAACTCACCTAACTTGTACCTTTTAGAAATCATGTTTTCCACCTTTCAATCTATTTTTCCCTGCCTTATCTATGTGTATATTAATAGGTGGCATCCTTTATATCTCTAAGAATGGTTCTAGAAAATCTAGAATCATATACTGCAAATACAGTTTTTCTATTAACTTCCATTTCATCATTATAATCTTTAGATTTATCTTTGTCTATAAAAGAATCAAGTAAACTCATAGTATTACTTCTGGCTCTATTATATCTTAACATATATTATATGCTTATAAATGACCTTAATCTACCATTACTGACTCATTACATCATATTTTACCAGACATATCTTAAATTGTCATTAAAACAAATCAAAAATAGTAAGAATAACTGTTTTTATTGCTATTTTACTTATTTAGGTCCATTTAAGATTTCTTTTCTCATAATAATGCAAAAAGATATTTTTTGTTTTATTATGGAAGATACTTATAAAACAAAAAACACCTAATGTGCTAACTTTATATAATATTCTGCAAATATAATACGTTTTTCAATCTATCATCTCTTTATCAAACCTATCTCGTAATTTTTTTATAGCCTTTTTCTCAATTCGAGAAACATATGATCTTGATATTCCGATTTTCTTTGCAATCTTTTTCTGTGTTACAGGTTCCCTGTTATCTAGTCCATATCTCATAACAATAATCAGTTTCTCTCTATCTGTTAATACCTCATCCATATATTTGTATAAATGTTTTATGTTACTTTTTAGTTCTAATTTATCAACTATATCAATATCTGCACTTTCAAGAACATCTAAAAGGCTAATATCATGACCTTCTTTATCAGAACCTATAGGTTCATAAAGAAAGGTTTCTTTTGACTGTTTTTTTCCGCTCCTAAACATCATTAATAATTCATTATCAATACATCTTGAAGCATAGGTTGCAAGTCTTATTCCTTTGTCTGGATCAAAAGTATCAATTGCCTTTATGAGCCCTATAGTGCCAATTGATATCATATCATCTATATCTTTGTTAGATGTGTAGTATTTTTTAACTATGTGGGCTACTAAACGCAGATTGTGTACTACTAGGATATCTCGAGCTTCTTTGCTACCGGCCATGCACTCTTGTATAACTTTGGCCTCCTCCTCGACACTTAGAGGTTGGGGAAAGGATTTCAATGAATAAAGCACCTCATATATTTAGGGGTCATTATTAGTTTATGTTATTTCACCTAATTAGTGCCTTTCCCACTCAAATAGGCCAAGTAGAGCCTTATCCTTTTTTATATTCTGCTTATTTTCCATATAACTCCTGTGCCTGGAGGGAAAATATTAGGTTCTGTGTATGTGTCATAAGCCATATCTGACACATACATGGCGCCATCAGGTCCAAAAGCGACGTCTGTTGGCCTTCCAAAGCCACCAAACTTTATATGTCAAACATTCCTGCATCTAGCATCAAATAGACCAGGTAGAACCTTTATTGTTTATTCTTGTTTAATCTTCTTTTCTTCTTAAAATATCAAAAATATCTAATTTTTCAC
>CAZUDG010000142.1:0-3122 GCA_964618775.1 uncultured Lachnospiraceae bacterium
ACACAGTTTTAATATTAAAATGCTATTAAGTTAAGGTAGCTTAGTGACATTTGTGTCAGACTCCATTACGAAAGTGTTAACAATATTACAAACAAATTACAGAAGACAACGGTGCCTAAGTAGCAAATTATCAAACAAACCATACCTCCAGGGAGCGATCCTTGGGGGTTTTGTTATGGGTAGAAAAGTTTAGGTGTTATAAAAGCACCCTGGTAGACAAGTTATCTGAGAAAGTCAGATTGCCTGTCTGCTGGGGTGCTTTTTAGTTAAGCTCGGTCACTATGTTCCCTCGCGAAAGTGTTAACAATATTATGAACCTAGCCAGCAGTCTTTTGGATTGCTGGTTTTTATAACTAATGATGGGTTTTTGTTTAGACAAATAGAAAGATAAGTTTTGTAGATTTAGTTTTTCTTACTTATTTTTATCTTAATGTATTTTTTTATAACTCAGCAACTTAGGCAATTTGAACAAAAAACCAAGATAAAGTTCTACTTGAAAAAATTCCCAAACCAGCCTATAATGTTTCCATTACCTAGTTTTTAAATTAATGTATTTCTAGCAAATCAGATTTTAAATTCTTACTTATTAGTAAAATTCCACTTTTTTCATTTGAATTATTCCCTTGTATTATACATACTAAAACCTAAATTAAATCAATTATTATAATTTATACAGTAGTTTTGCTAATCCTACTATAAAAGCGTGAGGCTTATATCCCTGCGTAAACTAAGCATTTGCTATTTTACTGGTAAGACCATTAGTATATGCAGGTAAGAGCAGATTTAAGGTGATACATAATGCTACTAATAAGAAATATCACTCAGGAGGTGATAGTATTCCAAGAAAACCAAGAATATGGTACCCAGGTGCGAAGTATCATATTATGAACAGAGGCAATCGCAGAACAACTATATTTCAAGATGATGAAGACTACGAAACATTTCTATTCTTTCTAACTAATGCACAAGAAAAATTCCCGTTTTTTCTTATTTCTTATTGTCTAATGACGAATCACATCCACTTACAAATAGAAACAATTACACATCAACCAGGAAAAATAATGCAATATATCCTAACGAACTATTCCAATTATTATAATACTAAGTATGGATACATTGGCCACCTTTTCCAAGGTAGATATCAAGGAGAAATAATTGATAATGATGCTTATATGCTCCAAACAAGCAGATACATACATCTTAATCCAGTAAAGGCGAAGATTGTAGAAAAACCTGCAGAGTATAAATGGAGTAGTTACTGTGTGTTTATAGGTAAATCATTATACGATTTAGTCAGTGAATATAAAATATTAGATTATTTTCCAGGTGATAAGAGGAGTAAAATTAAGCGTTATAAAGATTATGTTGAAGGTGAATTAATTAAGTTTAATCAAGGATATAATGATGAAGTTATGTCAGACGAAGTTATTAAGTTTGAGGAAAGGGTGGTGGAAGATGGCGACCCTAGTTAACAGTTTCTCCATTGATGGAATTGAAGGGTACCTAGTAGAATGTGAGACTGACACAATGTTTGGAGAACAACGAATATCTATTATTGGTCTGGGTGATCAAGCAATTAAGGAAGCTGGAGAGCGTATTCAGTCCACAGTTATTAATAAAGAATATGATTTTCCTAAGATGAAAATTGTGATTAACTTAGCACCTAGTCATATGAAGAAAAGGGGCTCTCATTTTGATTTGGCAATGGCAATTGGCTTACTTGTACAGACTAGTCAAATAACTGTAACGGATTTAGAAGATTATGGCTTTATAGGTGAGTTGTCTCTAAATGGCAAAATAAGGGCTTGTAACGGAGTCCTTCCAATGGTGATAGCTGCAAAGAAAGCAAATATAAAAAGTATTATAGTTTCTAACGATAATATAGAAGAAGCAAGATTGGTTAAGAATATTGATGTTTATGGTTTTTCAGATATCCAAGATGTTATAGACTTTCTAGAAGGAAGAAATGAAGCTAGCCCAAGTACTGTTGATAATTTATTAGATGAACATCAGGATTATCAAGTGGATTTCAGTGAAGTAAAGGGGCAGGATATACTTATTGATTATATAGTTGTTGCAGCAGCTGGAGGTCATAACATGGTTATGATTGGTGAACCAGGTTGTGGAAAGTCTATGATAGCATCAAGAATACCAACGATTCTTCCTAAAATGAGTGAAGAAGAATCTCTAGAGGTGACGAAGATTTATAGTGTCTCGGGATTATTGAGAAGCAATTCGGATTTAATAACTACAAGACCGTTTCGCACGCCTCATCATAGTGCATCCCTTAATTCGTTAATAGGTGGTGGTAATTTTGCGATGCCAGGGGAAGTATCGTTAGCTCATAATGGAGTATTATTTCTTGATGAATTAGCTGAGTTTAGCAAAAAAACTCTGGATTCACTAAGGCAACCAATGGAAGATAAGAAGGTTACTATAGCTAGGGTAAATGCTACTCATGTTTACCCAGCTAATTTTATGTTTGTAGCAGCAATGAATCCCTGTCCTTGTGGATATTATGGAACGAAAAAATGCCGCTGTACCGATTATGAAGTCCAAAAATATAGAGGTCGAATTTCCGGTCCAATATTAGACAGAATCGATATACAAAAATATGTGAAACCGGTGGACTTCTTTGAACTTACAAATCATAAAAATGGAAGAACATCTAAGGAATTACGTGAACGTGTAGAAAATGCAAGAGCAATTCAAAGAGAGCGATATAAAGATATAGAAGGTATAAATTCTAATGCCCAAATGTCATCTGCACTAATAAAGAAACACTGTGGTATTGATGAAGAAAGTAGAAATGTACTAAGGCAAGCTAGTGAAAACTTTGGGTACAGTGCAAGAACTATCAATAAACTACTGAGGCTTGCACGTACACTTGCTGATTTAGATGGTGCAAAGGATATTAGAAAGCAGGATATTATTAATGTATTGTTAGCAAGAGATTTAGATAAGGACACCTCTAAGATGCTAACAGTTTGAGTTGGTTTTGTATTAATGGCAATGTTAAACATGAGAGTAAAACACAGAAATATTAATTGTTTAGGAGAAAAGTCGTATGATATATTGGATATGGTTAACGAAGATACCAGGTATTGGGCCAGTTATGCAAA
>CAZUDG010000143.1:0-3075 GCA_964618775.1 uncultured Lachnospiraceae bacterium
CCTACATTGGTTCCGCCTACATAGGTTCATACCTTAACACAGCCATCTCGTCTAAATGCTTCTGCTCTTCAAAAGACAACTTCTTCATAAACTTGCTATAGTCTTTTTCCTTTAGCTTCTCCATGATCTTTCTATTCTTTTGTGCCTCTAACAACTCTAGTCTTACTTGCTCAATCTTTATCTTTGTTTGTTCAATTAACTCCAGTTGTTCCTCTATCTTTTCTTCTGCCCTTAACCTAAAAAGATATTGACGCTTTAGCTCAACTATATTCTTTAATGTTAAAATTTTGATTTTGATATCTTCAGCTTCTTGCCTTAAATTGTGTAAAGTGGTCTCTTGATCTTTCAATTCGCCTTGTAATATTACAAATTCCTTGGCTATAGCTTTTTCACTATTCTCTCGCCATTCTAAAACTTTTTCTAGGGAAAATTTATATGCTGCCAACGGTTACCCTCCTAGTACTTGCTCAGTACTATCTTGTTTAAACAAAGAATTAATTATATCTAAAGTTTCATCAAACTTGAAGCTTTCATTTATATCTTGCTTTAAAAAATCATTAATAGGTCTGTTTAATTTTACTGCTTTATCTAAGATGGGATTGTTTCCTGCTTTGTAGGCCCCAACATTGATTAGGTCTCTGGAGTTTTCGTATACTGCTAAGTTTTCCTTAAGCTTACCCGCTATCCTAAAATGCTCATCTTCAATAATATCTTTCATTATCCTACTTATACTATTTTGAATATCTATAGCAGGAAAGTGGTTCTCTGCTGCAATCTTTCTTGATAATATAATATGTCCATCTAAGATACCTCGTACAGCATCGGCTATAGGTTCATTCATATCGTCACCTTCTACCAAAACTGTATAGAATGCAGTTATTGATCCTGATTCAGACATTCCACTTCTCTCTAATAACTTAGGTAGCGTTGCAAATACAGAAGGTGTATATCCTTTTGTAGTTGGTGGTTCACCAGTAGCAAGTCCAATCTCACGTTGAGCCATAGCAAATCTGGTTACTGAATCCATCATCAATACCACTTTTTTACCTTGATCTCTAAAATATTCAGCAATAGCAGTGGCTACGAATGCACCTTTTAGTCTAACTAATGGGGGCTGGTCTGATGTTGCACATACTACCACAGACTTCTTGTAACCCTCTGGCCCTAGATCCTTTTGTATAAACTCTGTAACCTCTCTACCTCTCTCGCCAACTAGTCCAATTACTATTACATCAGCTTCACAGTATCTGGCAATCATTCCAAGTAAAGTACTTTTTCCTACACCACTACCTGCAAAGATACCAATCCTCTGGCCTTCTCCGCAAGTTAGAGTTCCATCAATAGCTTTAATTCCTGTACTCATTATATTTTCAATTCTTCTTCTATCAAATGGATTTGGTGGGGCTCTGTTTATATCAAAAGACTTCCCTTCTTTTAGTAGGGTTTTGTTATCTATAGGGTTTCCGAGCCCATCTAAGGTGTTACCTAATATATCATCACTTATATTAATTCGCAGTGAATGTCCTGTAGGTTTTACTAAACATCCTGGTCCTATACCTTGCAACTCACCTAAGGGCATTAGTAGCACTGAGTTATTCTTAAATCCTACTACTTCAGCCACTACCACTTCTTTTGTAGAGTTTATGACTATCTCACATACCTCTCCTACAAAAGCTTCTAGACCTTCTACCCATATAATTAGGCCTATTACCTGGCTCACTTTGCCTAGTTTAGTATAGTGATCATCACTTTTTATTATGTTTTCATAATCCGCAAATGGTATATTTATCAAGTAATCACTCCATATTCTTGATTTTTTCAACTATATTATCAAGTTGTTTTCTAATCTGTAAATCAATTATCTGATTATCATTTTCAATCATACAACCATTCTTCTCTAAAGTTTCATCCTCTAGAATAATGAAGTTTACATTCTCATATTTCTTTTCAATCTCATAAATACTTCTGCGTATATATTCATAGTTCTTTGGATTACAGGTTATAATAACATTTCCTACTTTTTTAAATTGCTTCATAATTGGCTTTATTAGTTGCATGATATCTTCATTGTGGGTGTCTATGGTAAAGTGGGTGATACTTTCAGCCATTTGTACCGCTAAATCAATGATATTTTGACGGTTTTTATCAAAATACTCACCGACTTTCTTTTGGCTGTCTTTTAATAAATTAATCGCACTTTCTTTAATTTTACTAGCTTCTTCCTTTGCATTGTCTATACCTTGAAGAAATCCTGTTTTTATACCTTCTTCATGTCCTTTTTCAAGGCCTTTATTAAAGCCTTCTTCTAAACCCTTATCAAATCCTTCTTTATAGCCTTTTTCTTGTGCAAGTAATTTGATTTCTTCAGCTTCTTTAATGGCTTGGTTAATGATTTTTTCTTTCTCTTCATCAATCTCTGTCTTTTTATTTGCTTTGATGTTATCATCAGTCTTTACTATATTATCCTTGGCATTAATTAGCCCTTCTTCATTAATTATTTCCCCATAAAGGGAAGCATCATAATTGAAATTTGTATCTATTAGGGATGCATCTTCTTTTAAATGTGCAGAATCTTTCTTAATAATCCTATAAGATGATTGTATCTTGATCACCTCTTCCAATGATGATTTCTCCTGATTCGTCTAATCTCCTTATAATAGCAACAATCTTTCTTTGTGCTTCTTCTACAATAGAAAGTCTTACTGAACCCATATACTTGATATCTTCTTTTAGCATCTCGCCAGCTCTCTTTGATAGATTCTCGAAGATAATATTGGAAACCTCTTCTGAAGCACCTTTTAATACTAATGCCAAGTCCTCATGATTAACTTCTTGTAGTATACGTTGAATTGAATCACGATCAAGATTAACAATATCTTCAAATACGAATAAGCTTGCCTTAACTTCATCAGCTAGTTCAGGTTGTTTCATCTCTAAATCACTTATAATATTCTTTTCAGTGGTTCTATCCACAGAATTAAGTATATCTACTAGGGATTTTACCCCTCCTACTGTTTCCGCATTATTTTCTATTAAGTTGGATAATTTATTCTCCATAATATCTTCAATCTTGTT
>CAZUDG010000144.1:0-3067 GCA_964618775.1 uncultured Lachnospiraceae bacterium
ATAAACACAATAATGATGTTAATAGTGAAATGCTATACGGCCTGGATGATAAAATGCCCACAAGTCATTTAATCTTGTATGGTATTCAGCATTTAATATATTTAATTACTGGGTCTGTAATCATGCCAGTTATAGTTGGTGGCTATCTTGGACTAGACCAATTACAAATAGCCGAATTGCTTCAAAGAACCTTTTTATTAAGTGGTCTAATTTCAATACTTCAAGTAACTCTAGGACATAGATATCCTATAGTTGATGGCCCTGCTGGTCTTTGGTCTGGTCTGTTAATTGTTTTAACCAAATCAGCTACCGCTTTTGGTAAAGACCTCTCTATACTTAGAACTGATCTGGAACTTGGAATGATAATAGCTGGTATAATAATAATTTTATTGGTAGTCCTTGGATTAATGCCCAAAATTGCCAAAATATTTAATCCAATTGTAAACGGCACATTTCTTATGCTTATGGTACTTCAACTTAGTTCCTCCATAATGAGAGGAGCAACTGGGATCACTGAAGACAGCACTTCAATTGATTTGAAAAGTGTTTTTGTATTTGTTTTAACTGTTGGAATTATTATAGTTATTAGTTTGAAAACAACAGGTTTTTTACAAAGTATAGCAACATTAATTGGAGTAGGCTTCGGATGGATTGCTGCTATATTTCTTGACATAGCTCCTGGATTGGTCAACAATTCATCAACTATCCTCTCTCTTCCTGACTTTTTTGCATGGGGAAGACCTACATACGATTTAAGTGTTATCATTACATGTATATTGGGTTCTGTTTTGTTATTTTCAAATCTTATTTCATCAATCTCTGGTATGAGTGATGTTGTTGGTGATACTATGACTTCCAAACAACTAAACCGTTCGACAATAATATATGGTTTTTCCACATCCTTAGCAGGTATAATACCAATTTTAGGACAAATTCCATTTGCATCCTCTATGGGAGTAGTATCAATAACAAGAGTTGCATCAAGAAGACCTTTTATACTTGGAGGTGTTTTTATGACTATACTAGGTTTAATATCCCCTGTTGGTGCCTTCTTCTCAGCCATACCACTTACAGTAGGATATGCAGCTATGCTTATAATATTTTCATTAACATTTCGTCAAGCACTTGCAGAATTTCGTAAAATTTCTCTAGGGAATAGAGAGAGCTTAATTGTTGGAATATCAGTAATTACTGGTATTGGCACTACATATCTACCGGCTAGGGCATTTGACCAATTACCACAAATGTTTCGATATATAGTTTCTAATGGTCTGATAGTAGGAATAATTTTAGCAATCGTTTTGGAGCACGTGCTCCTAAGAAGAAAAAAAGAAGATGAAAATCAAAATTGACCACATTTTTGCTGATAAATGCGCATAATTAATAGAAGTAGCCGTTAACATACTCCGTTACTAGCAAAATCAATAACAATCTGAAACTATAAAAGCTTGTATATAGAAAGTAGGGACTTTATGGAAATATTACCACTACTTATTCAGAATACTGCACCAATCTTTATTACTCTCTTTATAGGTTGGCTTGTTAGAAAAATAAAGTTAATTGACGAGAATGGCCTTACAACTATAAAGAAAATTGTAAGTAACATAACATTACCTTCTGTTATTTTTTTAGCATTTTTTACTGCAACTTATAATGCAGATTCAATTATCATTTTGATTATTATATTTGCAGTAAACTTATTAGCATTTGGAATCGGACATTTATTAAAGAAATTTTTTCCAAACACTTCTTCTTTGATTCCTTTCATGCTTTCAGGATTCGAAATGGGGATGCTAGGTTTTCCACTCTTTGCATTATTAGTCGGAGCACATAATAGTTCTAGTTTTGCAATTGTTGACCTAGGACACGAATTGTTTATTTTTACTATATTCATATATTTATTAAGAGGTAAATCTCTCAGAAAGGTTTCAGCAAAAGAATCAATTATTGAGTCAATACGCAATCCTGTATTTATATCACTTATATTAGGCCTGTTCTTAGGTGCAACAGGTATTGCTAGTTTTTTATCCAAATCTATAGCTGGGGATATAATTTTAGGAATAGCTTCTTTTATAAGTGCACCAACCGCTTTTTTAATCTTAATTACAATTGGGTACGAGTTTGTGTTACAGAAAAAGTTGTTTAAACAACTCTTTTTCACTTTATTTCTTCGAATTCTGATAACATTTATTTTAGGTATAGTTACTATATTTATTATTTTCAAATTTATCCCTTATGATGATATGTTATTACTATCATTAATAATGATGTTTATTTTACCAGCACCTTTTATTATACCAATTTATTCTACTTCAAAAGAGGAGTCCGAGTTTGCATCCGCATTTCTTTCTATCAATACTTTAGCAACAATTATATTGTTTGCAGGTTTAATAGTGCTTGCAAATTATCTATTGTTATAAAATAAGTTGCTGGTACCATCATTAGACGGCAATAAAAGACCTCATATCTACAAGATACGGGGTCTCATGTTTATCCTAAATTATTCAATTTACAAATGTTTATCCGCAAAATCCATATAACAATTCCAATCATATTCGTCCATATCATGTTCCCCAGTCTTAAGATGATGTCCAATTTCGCCATCATGTATTGGATTTTCTGGCAGGGGTTGGATATCCTTTGGCATTCCTGTCTTTCCAAATAATTTATAGACAGGAGATGCTTCTACACATGATTGAAACTGACCAATAGGGTCTGCCCATTTGTCAAAAGTCTTAGCAGATGTGTATACTAGTCGTGGTGCTATTAGACTTAGTAACATATGTTGATCAAAAGGTAATGCATCTTCATTATCACTATATTTTTGGTAGTTTTTGCAGAACCAGTAAGGAAACCTGGTAACGATATCTTTTATTCGTTCTCCCCTTGAGCCTCTTGATAAGGCATCGCCACTGTTGCCGGCAGAGCTGCTTACTGCCATTGCAAATCTTTCATCCTGAGCAGCACCCCAAAGTGCTGTTTTTCCTCCTCTAGAATGTCCTACTATAGCTACCCTTTTATCATCAATTAAAGGATCTTGTTCAAAATAATCCATTATACGACTTGC
>CAZUDG010000145.1:0-3039 GCA_964618775.1 uncultured Lachnospiraceae bacterium
AGAGGGAGAATCCCTAGGGTCTATAGCTGCCCTTTATAATATAACAATCAGTGAAGTACTAAGAAACAATCCGTTTCTCGCTGATATGCAGTATATATACCCAGGGCAGAAGTTAAACATCAGTTTTAAACGTACAGGAAGGCTCGAAACCTATGGCTATACCAATTCATTTATAGATAGAGACCTGCTCGCTAAAACCCTTCCATTCTTAACTTACCTACCCATTTTCAATTATCAGATAACTGATAATGGCGAAATAACTGAAAATGGGAATGACTCTGATATTATTGAGATGGCAACACTATATGGTGTGCTTCCTCTTCTACATTTATCTGCAATAAGTGTAGAAGGAGTATTTGATGTAACAACGACATATAAGGTTCTAATTGATGAGGATTTACAAGATATAATTATTGATAATGCACTAAATATTATGAGGGATAAAGGCTATTATGGAGTTATCATATCAGCCCAATATATTAATAAACAAAATCAATATCTTTTTGCCAATTATGCCAGGAGATTTTCCGAGAGATTTGGCCAAGAAGGTTACCAGACATTAATAACAATTAATCCAAATATCAATTCAATTGGAGACAAAGTATTATATGAAGTAATCGACTATGAAACTATATCGGAAGCCGTTGATTCAATTATGTTTTTGAAGTATATATGGGGACTTTTTACCTTCCCACCAGGCCCTTTGATATCAGTAAGAGAACAAGATGTCTTCTTAGATTTTGTCTTATCCCAAACTGATCCAGAAAATATCGTTGTTGGTTTTCCAACCTTCGGATACAACTGGGAACTACCATATATAAGTGGATATTCTGATTCTGAGTTTCTTACTCGAGATAATGTCATCAACCTAGCAAGAGGTGTAGGTGCACACATTCAGTTTGATGAGACATCGCAAAATTCTTATTTTTATTATGAGAACGCAAATGATAATATTGTGGATCGTAATGTCGTCTGGTTTATTACTCCTCAAACAGCTGATTCACTTGTAAAATTAGTGTTGGAAAAGGGCATAGATAAAATTGGAATATGGAATATCATGTTTTTTTATGCCCCGCTTTGGCTTATAGTGAATAGCCAGTATGAAATTGTTAAGTGTTTGCCAGAGATTTGAGGGAACACAGCGTGTTGTGGCATGTTGTGGGGACGTCCTTATATGAAATGTCCCCACAACACGCCTTCAAGGCTTACAATTCCCACATGAATCATATCCCTGACTAATCAGTTCATTTATTGAAAGGTTGCTTTCTTTCTTGTTTTTCTCACTCATTTTTTTCACACTAGAACAATTAGGATAATGTATCTTATTAGAATTCGTGTTCAATATATATTGGACTTCTGTATTGCCTTCTTCTTGTGCATCTGTATTTGAAGCTGTTGCTGGAGGTTTGGTTGCTGCAGATTTATTTCCAGTTACTGATGTAGTTTTAGAAGCTGAAGCTAGTGTGTCTGCATCTGCATTTCTTTGGACAGTATAGGATACACTTTGCCCATCACTGGTGAATATAATATCTCCTTGCATATCTGTACGAAGAACTTTTGCATCTGCGTCTCGCAAACGACTCAATGTGTTTTCAGTTGGATGGCCATAGGAATTGTTGCTTCCTACTGAGATAACTGCATATTCAGGCATGATTTCTCGCAAAAATGGATATGTTGTAGATGTATCGCTGCCATGGTGACCAACTTTAAGAACTGTACTATTTAGGTCATATCCTTGTGATAATATATCTTGTTCTTCTTCACGTTCTGCATCACCAGTAAATAGAAAAACCGTATTGCCAAATGTAACTTTTAAAACAATAGAATTATTATTAATGTCATCACCAGAATAAGCAGGTCCCAAAACCTGAACTTTAGCATTGCCTAAGTTAAAGGTATCTCCTGCCTTTGGAACTGTTATACTAACATTTTGCTCATTCAAATATTTGAGAAAACTGTTAAATGCTTTACTATCGTAAGCCGTCATTGAAGCCAGTACAGTATCTACACTAGCATAATTTAATGCACCAGCAAGTCCTCCCACATGATCAGCGTGAGGATGTGTATTGACAATATAGTCAAGGTGGTCTATACCCTTGTTTTTTAGGTAAGTATAAATCAGGCTGGAATCCTGAGGGTTTCCACCATCAATAAGCATTGATTCCCCATCAGATATGATTAAACTTGCATCTGCTTGACCCACATCTATAAAGTGCACCTCTAGAGTACTGTTAGAATTAGAAGTTATCTCTACTGATTCTTCTCCCTCTTTATTTGTCGGTTCTTCAGGTGTTTTCTCAACTTCTTTTTCAGTTTCTATTTCTTTTTCTATTATTTCTTCTGTTTGTTTTTCTGTATCCGCTATAGTTTGAGTTTGCTCTTCGCTCTTACTATCTACAAGTTCTTGTGAAACTTCAGTTTTTTGCTGGTCCTTTTGTAAAGCCCCTTCTGTCTCTGTGTAAGGTATGGCAATTGTTGCTATAATCATTAATGCAAGTGGAACTGCAAAATTCACTAGACCCATTTTTAATGGAATAGATTTTTTCTTGTGCCTGATTAAATCTATAAATGCAAACATCAATAAAGGTGCTGATAAGAAATATAAACCATAAGCAAAACCTTCTGTGAACATTAAAACGGCAAGTATATAATAAATAATTGCAATTACCATTTTATATTTCTTACCCGACCTAAAACCAGGTATCTTTTTAAATATGTTATTCATGTGAATAACCTCCTTGATTAGTATTGCATTTCTTATTATATCAGATAAAATCAGAAAAAAGATATAACTTTATGATGGGATAAATGTTGCCATGCCTGGCACACATACTAAGAAGCTCTTTTGTATTCAATATTTTTTATCGATAAGCTATATTAATTATGTCACAACATTGGCATACAATAAAAATAATTGATTACTAGCCCCTTATTTTAAAATGTAATTATCAGCGAAAACTGAAAAGCTAACCGAGGGCAGAATCTCCCAAGCAGAGAATTTACTACTCGAAGAAACATCTATAACTCGAATTTGCTAGA
>CAZUDG010000146.1:0-3034 GCA_964618775.1 uncultured Lachnospiraceae bacterium
CCTATAAGTATGGATGCAGCTAAACAAATAGCACTGGCTAAAACAGGTGGGGGCACAATTGTTGAAGCTGAAATGGATGATGATGAATTCGAATTTGAAATAATCAATGGAAATTATGAATATGAAGTAGAAATGACTTTATATGGTGTTATAACTGACTTCGAAAAAGACGATATTGATGATTAATGTCTAGCTTACAAAAAGTAAGATATTTGCTAGTAAAAAGTTGGAATATAAGCAAAAGCTAATAAATAAAAATAAAGGATATAGTATAACAACTTAGTTGGTGTTGTTTATACTATATCCTTTTTAGTAACATAATTTTTTCAAATCACAAAATGTCATTGGTTCTGCAAATAAGAAGCCTTGCCCAACCTTACAACCTAAATCAAGTAAATAATCAAGTTGTTCATAGTTTTCAATTCCTTCGGCTATAACCTTGTATCCAAGATCATGTGAAAGAGCAGTAATTGCTTTTAGTATTGCACAAGATTTATTGTTTTTAGGAATCTTTTGAAGCATGGTTCTATCAAATTTAACAATATCAATTGGTAGTTCTTCCAAATGTGTTAATGAAGAAAAGCCTGTTCCAAAGTCATCTAAAGCTATATTAATTCCTATAACTTTTATTTTTTTAAGGTTTTCATATGCTTTATCTGGGTCAAATATTATACCAGTTTCAGTTATTTCAATAATCAAATATTTATAATCTATTTTAAAACTTTTTAAGATGTTCATAAGTTGATCGAAGTAGTCATCATGTATTAAAGTTTTGACTGATAAATTGATTGACATATAATAATTAATATTTCCCTGTTCTTCCCAAAGCTTTTTATATTCAAGGGCTGTCTTAAAAATCCATTGTTCGAGTTCATATATCTGGTCTGTACATTCAGCAATTGGAATAAATGTTGTTGGCGAAATATTATGATTGTTAGAATTTTTTAATCTAACTAAAGCCTCAAAACCTATAATTTCTTGAGTTGCAAGATTATATTGTGGCTGAAAATTAAGCTTAAATAGATTGTTCTTAAGACCTTCGCTTATATCATATACTACAGATAGAAAGGAATCCGTTTGACTATTTGAAGGATAATTTACTATGTTATCAGATAAACTTTCTAGAAAATCATTGGATATAAATTCATCTATGCCAAAACACTCATCTTTCAACTTATAGTTCATATAATCTCTATAATTAAATATATTGTCGTTATAGTCCAATGATGTCACCTCTTTACAGTTTATAAGGTTACTTTATCCCAAAAAATAGTATATTGCAAGCATATTATGGCGGTTTTTAAGGTAAAACACTATTTTCTCTTTATATTTGTAGAATTATATTTTCATATGTGCATAATGCCATATTGCTCTTGAATTATTTAAAATCTATCCTTATATTAGTAGAATAAGACTAGCTCTTATGTTAATAATTATCATATATCTAGAATTAATTTATATATAAATACTATTTTATTAATAAATTTATTATTTTCGATTTTTATTATCTATGGAATTTCCCTATTAAATAAGTTATACTTTTGTTAAATATAAACATAATAATATTAATTAATTCAAGTTTATAAAACAAGATAAAGGTGGTGAACTTCAAACTCTTCCAAACTAGTTGTTTTATATTAGAGATAAAACATCCATTAGTTCAAGAGTTTCTAGACATATGAAAAAGACTAGATTTTATAAAACCAATAATTATATTTCCATTATTCTAATGTTTCTATTTTTATTGTTTACATTATCAGCATGTAATAAACAGGATAATTCTAACATTCATAGAAACAATCCCCATTCTATTGAGAATCCTGATTTGATAATAAATCCCGACTCAGTGGATAATTCTTTAAAAGAATCTTCAAAAGCTGATTCCAATAATCAAGTAGATTCAAGTCATAAGCCCTCTGACTCTAGTGAAGATGCAAAAGACTCTAACTATATTGAAGTTACTTTAGCAATGGTGGGAGATATGTTGCTACATGATTCAGTACACAAAAGCGGTGAAATGGCAGATGGAAGCTATAATTATGACCATCTTTTTGATAATGTTAGAGATGAAATTAAAGAATATGACATTGCAATAGTAAATCAAGAAGTAATTCTTGGTGGTAGAGAACTTGGCCTGTCAGGCTACCCAACATTTAATGGGGCATATGAAATAGCTGATTCACTTGTAGATTCAGGATTTAATGTTATCTTACATGCAACTAATCATACACTAGACAAGGGTAAAACAGGTGTTTTAAATTGTCTGAATTATTGGAAAACTAATTATCCAGACATTGCAGTTTTAGGAATTAATGAGAGTCAAGGGAATCAAGATAATATATATGTCTATGAAAAAGATGATCTTAAAATTGCAATTTTAAATTATACTTATGGCACCAATGGTGTCCCTTTACCCTCAGATATGCCATATATAGTTAATTTGATGGATAAAGAAACAATAGAAAATGATGTTAGAAAAGCAAATGAAATAGCTGATTTTGTTGTAGTTGCTCCTCATTGGGGAACTGAATATATACATGAACCATCACAAGAACAAATAGATTTGGCAACATTTATGGCAGACATTGGTGTTGATCTAGTTATTGGGGCCCACCCCCATGTGGTCCAACCTGTTGAATGGATAGAAAGCAATAACGGCAATAAGATGCTTATTTATTATTCTCTTGGCAACTACATTAACGCAACAGCTAGTACAGGGGATGGGGTTACCCATAGAATGGTTGGTACTATGGCAGATGTGACCATTAGAAAGAATGAAGGGGAAGAACCTTTTATATCAGATTATAGTGCCATTCCTTTAATATCTCATAAAGATACTAGTGGTCCTGGCCTAATTACTGTATATTTGCCAGAGGACTACTCTGAAGAATTAGCAAATGAGAATGAAATCAAAAAACAAGATCCTAAGTTTACATTTGAACTTGTTATGGATGTTTGGAATAATGTATATCCTAAGTTTGCTTATAACCATTAGTTTATAAAGTGTTCACAGTTTCTTCACGGTGCCTGGCAC
>CAZUDG010000147.1:0-2975 GCA_964618775.1 uncultured Lachnospiraceae bacterium
CCATCACGATAAATAACTTTATCTTCTCTTCTTACAATTACATTCTCAATGTTTTCAAAGTTCATTATTTAGCCTCCCCATAATATGCATTTAGGTACATTTGTTTTATTTCTCTCATAAGTGGATATCTAGGATTTGCACCAGTACATTGGTCATCAAATGCTTGATCTACCATTTCATCAACAGTTGCTAGGAATGCATCTTCTTCAACACCATAATCTTTAATTGTTTTCTTAATATCAACTCTTGCTTTAAGTTCATCTATTGCCTTAATTAGGTTGTCAACTTTTTCCTTATCATCTTTTCCTGCTAAACCAAGATAATCAGCTACTTCTGCATATCTTGCTAAAGTGTGTGGATGATCATACTGTGAAAATGTTCCCATCTTGGTAGGTTGTTCACATGAGTTAAACTGAATAACTTCATTTATTAGTAGTGCATTTGATACACCATGTGGCAAGTCATGGAAGGCTCCTAATTTGTGTGCCATAGAGTGACATACTCCTAAGAATGCATTGGCAAAAGCCATACCTGCCATTGCTGCAGCGTTAGCCATCTTTTCACGAGCAAGTGGATCTTCATGTCCATTATCATATGCTTTTGGTAAATATTCAAATATTATCTTTAATGATTGTAATGCTAAACCATCTGTATAGTCTGTTGCCATTACTGAAGCATAAGCCTCTAGAGCATGGGTTACAGCATCAATACCAGAAGCTGCAGTCAATCCCTTAGGAGCAGACATCATTAAATCAGCATCTACAATAGCCATGTTTGGCATTATTTCATAATCAGCAAGAGGATATTTAACTCCAGATTCTTCATCAGTAATTACTGCAAATGGAGTTACTTCTGAACCTGTACCTGCTGTGGTTGGAACGGCAATAAAGTAAGCCTTTTCTCCCATTTTAGGGAATTTCTGTACACGTTTTTTAATATCCATAAAAGTCATACTTAAGTCCATAAAATTAACATCTGGATGTTCATACATAACCCACATCATTTTAGCTGCATCCATAGGACTTCCGCCACCAATAGCTATAATGCAATCTGGTTCAAATGCTACCATTTCAGCAGCACCTTTTCTAGCACATTCAAGGGTTGGGTCTGGTTCTACTTCAAAGAATGTTTTATGTACTATTCCAAGTTCATCTAATTTGTTAGTAACAGTGCTGGTCATTCCACTTTGGTATAAAAACTTGTCTGTAACTATAAATACACGCTTTTTGTCCATATCTGTTTTTAACTCATTTAGTGCAACAGGTAGGCTTCCTCTTTTCAAGTATATCTTCTCAGGTGCTCTAAACCAAAGCATATTTTCTTTCCTTTCTGCAACAGTTTTTATATTAAGTAAATGTTTAACTCCAACATTTTCAGAAACTGAGTTGCCTCCCCAGGTACCGCAACCAAGTGTTAGTGAAGGTGCTAGCTTGAAGTTGTAAATATCTCCAATACCTCCTTGGGAAGATGGCGTATTTACTAGAATCCTACAAGTTTTCATTCTTGTTTGGAATTTATCTAATTTATCATTTGCTCCTATTGTATCTAGATATACTGAAGATGTATGGCCAAATCCACCATCTCTAACTAATTGATCTGCCTTATTAATGGCATCATCAAAATCTTTTGCTCTATACATTGCAAGTACTGGTGATAGTTTTTCATAAGCAAATTCTTCTGATAAATCTGTCTTAACCACTTCACCTATAAGTATCTTTGTACTTTCTGGAACTTCTACTCCTGATAACTTTGCTATTGTATAAGCACTTTGACCTACTATCTTGGAATTAAGTGAACCATTTATAATTATAGTTTTTCTAACCTTTTCTGTTTCTTCATCATTTAAGAAGTAACAATTACGATAAGCAAACTCTTTTTTAACTTTATCATAAACTTTGTCTAGGACAATTACTGACTGTTCAGATGCACAAATCATACCATTGTCAAAAGTTTTTGAGTGAATAATTGAGTTTACTGCAAGTAATATGTCTGCACTATCATCTATTATTGCTGGAGTATTACCAGGGCCTACACCGATTGCTGGCTTTCCAGATGAATATGCTGACCTAACCATACTAGGGCCACCTGTTGCAAGAATTGTATCAGATTCAGCCATTAGAAGTTGGGTTAATTCTAGCTTTGGCTCATCTATCCATAATATAATATCTTCTGGTGCCCCTGCAGCTACTGCTGCTTCTAATACTATCCTTGCAGCTTCTATTGTACAGTCTTTTGCCCTAGGATGAGGACTTATTACTATACTATTGCGAGTTTTTAGGGCTAAGAGTGTTTTGAAAATTACAGTTGAAGTTGGGTTGGTTGTTGGAATAACTGCTGAAACTATACCAACTGGTTCAACTATCCTCTTAATTCCAAAAGAAGAATCTTCTTCTATAACTCCACATGTTTGTACGTCTTTGTATTCATTATATATGTATTCAGATGCATAATGGTTTTTAATTACCTTATCCTCTACACATCCCATTCCTGTTTCTGCTACAGCTTGTTTAGCAAGTGGGATTCTTGCTTTGTTTGCTGCCATTGCTGCAGCAAAAAATATTTTATCTACTTGTTCCTGAGAATAAGTCCCATATTTTTCTTGTGCTTTTCTACTTCTTTTTAAGGCTTTGGTTAAAGTATCAATACTATCTACAGTTTGATAAACTTTGCTCATTTTATTTCTCCTCCATGAGTTTATAATATTTAAGTTTGATTTTGCAAACTTTGTTGTCTTGTTTCGATTATATTATTGAATGTCATAATAAAAGCTTCTTGGTAGGATTGTTAAACTATTAACTATCCTGATAATACTTTAACATCCTTTGGAGACATTGTAAAGATTTTTTTCAACTTAGCAAAATAGTCATTTTCCATATAAAACAGGTAATCTTAATTGTTTTATCTAATATTAGAAGTCAAACAACAAAAAACTAATAAATGTTTCAATGGTTTTATAGAAGTTCTAACTTTATTAT
>CAZUDG010000148.1:0-2943 GCA_964618775.1 uncultured Lachnospiraceae bacterium
CCCCTTACTATTATTTTATAAAAAATGACCCTGAAAGGAGACATTTATAACTGTCTGAGTATTGCAATCAAAAAAGACCACTAATGTAATCTTTTAGGCCACCAAGTGCAACATAATAGACCAACAAGTGCATTAAGTAGACCAACACTAGGAGAGCCCCATCGGAGCTCCCCTGAATGTCATATTAATTTGATTTTTTGTTATTTATACCATGGCGCTCTCTCATAGAAACTTCCCCATCAATAAGGATCTGATAAGAATCATGAACAATCCTATCAAGTATAGCATCTGCTATTTGAACATTTCCAATTTTAGAATGCCATCCTTCTGGTACGTATTGAGAGCAAAATATAGTGGAACTATTCCGAATTCTAGATTCAATAATTTCAAATATATGTATAGCTTCTTCTTGTGATAATGGTGTAAGGAGCCAGTCATCTATAATTAGTAATTCAATCTTTTTATATTTAGCTACGATCTTACGATAGCTACCATCAGCAGCATATTTAGCTGATTGTAATTCATCAATTAGTTCAGGTAATCTAATATACTTCACCTTATAAAATTGACGACAAGCCTGCACACCAAATGCATTTGAAATCCAAGTTTTACCGTTTCCTGATGCACCCATTAAAATGATGTTATGATGATCACTAATATAATTGCAGGTCGCAAGTTCAAGAATTAAATTTTTATCTAAATGACGATCGGGATAATATTCAATCTCTTCAACTGAAGCATTTGGGTCACTAAAGTTAGCTTGATTTATTAATCTCTTTAATTTATTAGATTGACGACGAGAATATTCATTATCAATCATTAATTTGAAACGTTGATCGAAAGACATATCTTCATAATCTGAATTGTTTGCTTGTTCTTGATAAATTTCTGCTATCCCTATTAAACGCATTTCTGTTAATTTTCTTAACGTCTCTTCATTTCTCATTCTTTATACCTCCAAAGTACCTTGCTCCTCTTGCAAAACCATAATCGGCGTCTGTTTTTATTACATTTAAGGTTTCATTTTCTTTTGATTTCCTACTATCTTTCATTCGTTTTAATATTGTTTTTAGAACTGATAAAGTTGGTGCTCTTGAAATAGACATTAGTGTTTCACATCCATCTTCAATTAGTTCATCTGAATAATATTTAGTTAAGTTTTTAAATGATGATAAAACAGTTAGAGCTTTTTTCTCAACATTATTATTTAATATATACTCCACAAACTTTTCTGCGTTTTCTCCTATCTCATTAGCCCAATCCCTTACTTGGTCTGGTGTATGTTCAAGGTATCTTCGGTGATTATCAGGCATATGATTTGGGTTGGTTGAGTATTGACCTATATCACCTAAAAGTACTTTATGTGATGCAATTCTCATATCTTTGAAGTATACTTCTATTAGATCTGAAGTTATTTTGACATCAACTTGACTTTGAACATACTCATATGGAACGGAATAATACGTGCGGTTCACTTGAATATGATAGTTTAACTGAACCTTTGCAGTTTTCCATTCTGATAGTTGGTAACGTGGGTAACGAAGAGGAATAAGTTTGGGCTTTTCTTCTTCGTTAAACACACTTCTTCTTGAACCCTCTCGTTTCTGAAAAGGCTCATTGTTTAACTTATTCACTTCATTTAAGATTTTTCTATTTAAATCAGTAATACTAAAACATTGATAATATCTAAGAGCAGCAATTATTTGGCGTGCAATATATCCTACATTGCCTTCAACACTTGCCTTATCTTTTGGTGACTTAACACGTGCTGGAACGATAGTTGTTTGATAATAATCGGCTAACTCGCGGTAAGCTTCGTTTAAGACAGGTTCACCTTTAATAGCCTTTTGAACGCCTGTTTTTAGATTGTCAGGAATTAATACTTCAGATACACCACCAAAGTATTCAAATGCATGAATATGAGCTGTTAACCAGCTTTCTGATTTCATACTAAAAAACCCCTCAGCATAAAACAATTGGCTATATGGTAATGTTGCTACAAATATGTAAACAGGTAACTTTTCACCAGTACTGCGTTCTTGCACTGATAAAGTATCCCCTGCCCAGTCAATTTCTATAATTTCCCCTGGTTTACGCCTGATAGGCATAGTTAGTTTGTATTTTTTTGCGTAACCTCTGTAATTATAACAAAATGTTCTATAGCTATAAGGGAGTTTATTATTAGTCCTAGCCCTTTGCGAATACTCATGATGAAGTAATCTTAATGTCATGTTTTTCTTCTGTAGTTCTCTGTGCACCCCCTCCCAATCTACAGGAAAATATCCTTTAATTATGGCTTCTTTTTCCGGAAACAGGAATTCGACTAACCATTGATCATCCATCTCATCAGTTATTTCAATTAATCCGAGTTCTTTGGACCGTTTAATTACATCTGATACAGTTTGCCTGGCATGACCAACACTAGAACTAATTGTTCTTTGAGTAGTTCCCTTGAAGTGCAGTTCGAGTATCTTACGGTATTTAATCATAGAAAACCTCCTATATAATTTGTCATGCATTAAGCATGCAATTTAATTATACAAGAGGTTATATATAAATATATATCAAATTGGTCTAGTGTTTGCATTTGATGGTCTATTCTGTTGCGTTGGGTGGTCTAAAAGATTGCACTAAAGGTCTAATTTAGTTGCAATACTCAGTATCTAACTGCATCTTCTTTAAATTCTTTCGTGTACTGTTTTGCCATGATAAGCTCCTCCATTGTTATATATCTTTATTATACTTGTTTATCTGGAACTTTCCACTTCTAACCTGTACTAATTATATTCTACCATCACATACATTGCTTTTAAATATAAATACACAAATGGGGTAACAGAAGTCTATAACAATAAGAACAAAGTATTAAGAAGAGTTTCCTATGATACAAAGAACTTTAAAAGATTTAGAAACAGAATCTTACATACGTGTGGATAGTACGAA
>CAZUDG010000149.1:0-2877 GCA_964618775.1 uncultured Lachnospiraceae bacterium
GCTGAAGGAAAGCCTAAAGTATCAGTATTTACAATTTCACATTTATCAGATAGTGAAAGAATGTTTTTTGTAACTATGTTGCTTAATGAGATTTTGTCATGGATTAGAACCCAGCCAGGAACTAGCAGTTTAAGAGCAATGTTGTATATGGATGAGATATTTGGATATTTACCACCAACTGCTAATCCTCCATCTAAGACTCCTCTTTTAACTTTATTAAAACAAGCTAGGGCATATGGTCTTGGATTATTGTTATCTACGCAAAATCCAGTGGATTTAGACTATAAAGCTCTTTCCAACTGTGGGACATGGTTTATTGGAAGACTACAAACAGAAAGAGATAAAGATAGAGTTCTAGCTGGTTTAGAGGGTGTTGCAGCTGGTGGTGAGTTTGATAAAAAACGAACAGAGCAAATACTGGCAGGCTTAGGCAAAAGAGTATTTTATCTTCATAATGTTCATCAAGAAGAGCCTGTAATATTTAACACAAGATGGACAATGTCTTATCTTGCAGGACCACTCACAAGAAAGCAAATAGCTGTCTTGGCTATAGATGGTGAGTCTTCAGATACAAGTCAAGGAGAGGCAGATGCCAAGGTGGGGCTTGCAGGGCAAGGTGATAATGTAGAGTCAAGAGAACAAGAAGCAGTGGAGAATATATCAGCAGAAGAGAAAGCTTTAGTAGATGTGCCTACAGGAGATGTGTATATAGGAAATGTACTTGCAGGAAAAGAAGGCGGTAGCCAGGTAAAGGAAGCAGTACCTACACTGCCTACTGATATAAAGCAAGTTTATTTGCCTGTATATAAAGATCTTGCTAATTTAACATACACACCTAGTGTAATAGGCATTGCTGAATTATTTTATAGTAGTACAAAACATAAGCTTGCTGAATCCCAAAATTATACTCTTTTAGCTCCTATTATGGATGGTCCAGTTTCAATGGATTGGTCAAAGGGAGAAATAGTTGATATAGGACTAGATGATCTAGAAACTGAGCCTTTTGAAGGTGCATCATATGCTTACCTAGCAAGTGCAGGAGCTAATCCTAAAAATTATGATAAGTGGAAGAAACTATTATCACAGTATGCAAGAAAGGAATTGCCTCTTAGTTTAATAAGCTGTCCTACACTAAATGAATATTCAGAAATGGATGAAGATGAGAGGGATTTCCGTATTAGAATGCAACACTTGGCCCACGAAAAAAGGGATGAAGAAATAGATAAACTTAACAAAAAATATACTTCTAGAATAAACACCTTAGAAAACAGACTGCTAAGGGCTCAGCAAAAGGTAGAAAAACAAAATACAAGTGCAAATCAAAAGAAAGTGGATGCGGTAGTTTCTGTTGGTACTGCAGTAATAGGTGCCTTAATTGGGAAGAAAGCTAGTAAGACGTCAGTTTCAAGATTTGGAACTGCCCTTAAGAGTACAAGTCGTGCAAGAAAAAGTGGTGAATCTATATCTCAAGCAGAAGAAACTTTACAATCAGTAGAACTTGAATTAGAAGAATTACAGGCTGAATTAGTAGAAGAGATAGAGAAAATCTCACAAAAGTATGATATGGAGAATGAAGAATTTGAAGCAATAGAAATTAGGGCAACAGCCAATAATATCACTGTTCATTTCATAGGACTTGCATGGAATCCAGCAGATTAGGAGAGGACGATATCATGAATAAGGAATTAAACACAAATCAATCAAGGGATAATGAAGAAAGAATTGTTATAATCGGGACAAGTAGTGCTGGAGCTAGTGCTGCCACCGAAATTCGTAAACTTAATAAAACTATTAATATGACTATGATTTCCAAAGAAGAAATCAAAGGATATTATAGGCCAATGTTACCTGAAATGATTAGTAATGAGAACATTAGCATTGAAAGGATTTCTATTAAAAAGGACCAATGGTTTGAAGATAACAATATTGATCTTATCCTAAATAAGGTTGTAAGTAGGGTTGATTCAGATAATAAGAAGGTAATATTAGAAAATGCAGATGAAATAGCTTATACTAAGCTAATTATTGCTACAGGTGCAGATGCATTTGTTCCACCATTTAAAGGAAGAGATAAAGAAGGTGTGTTTACCTTTAGAAGTCTTGCTGATGTAAATGCTATTAAACAATATGTAAAGGGAAAGAAGACGGGTGTTGTGATTGGCGGTGGAATACTTGGCTTAGAGGCAGCTTTCGAACTCTATAATCGTGGACTTAATGTTACTATAGTTGAAATGGCTGATAGAATACTTCCTATTCAACTAGATAATGATGCGGCTAATATATTAGAAGATACAATAAAAGAAGCAGGTGTGACTCTTAAAATGGGGCTTGGGACTAAAGAAATTCTTGGTGACAAGACGGCTCAAGGAATTCTTCTTGAGAATGGAGAAACTATTGATGCTGATATTGTAATAATTACAACAGGAGTCATAGCTAACATCCAGGTGGCCAAGGGCAGTGACATTGAAACAGAGAGTGCAATAGTCGTTAACGAGAGAATGGAAACAAGTGTTAAAGATATATATGCTGGTGGAGATTGTGCACAATATAACGGTATAAATTGTACATTGTGGAGAGATGCAGTAGAACAAGGTAAGACTGCTGGTATAAATTCAGTAGGAGGCAACCATGTGTACAAACCTATTGTTCCTTCCACAGTTTTAAATGTTTTTGATATAAATGTGTTTTCTATTGGGGATATAGGCGTTAACCCTAATCTTAAATATAAGATATATGAGAATATTGATGGAGACAACTATAAAAAATTGTATTTTGAAGATGGGGTAATAGTAGGGGGAATTCTTATTGGTGACACATCCAAAAAGGGTGTATTGAATGGGGGCATAAATAAGAGAATTAGAGTTGAAGAGATGATAG
>CAZUDG010000150.1:0-2828 GCA_964618775.1 uncultured Lachnospiraceae bacterium
GCTTTTTTAACTAAATCGTCCATTCCTTCAGGATTCTTGCCTCCTGCTTGAGCCATATTAGGACGTCCTCCGCCACCACCACCAACTAAGGCAGCTAATTCTTTAATTACATTACCAGCATTAACACCTTTTTCTACAACAGAATCAGAAACCATAACCAGGATATTGACCTTGTCTTTATCAACACTAGAAGTTAATACGATTACACCTTCTTCTAACTTGTCTTTCATCTGGTCTCCTAAAGTCCTAAGACCATTCATATCAACTCCATCAACTTTTGTGGCTATAAGACTCACACCTTTTACATCTATAGCTTGGTCAGCTGCGTCACCTACTGATTCTCTTGCAAGTTTGTTCTTTAAGGAATCATTATCATGGTGAAGGGTTCTTATTTCTTCTTGTAAATGTTCAATTCTATTTACAATCTTTAAAGGCTCAGTTTTTAACAGGCCTGAAACTTCGTTTATTGTCTTTTCTAGTTCTTTATAGTAGTTGATTGCATTTTTACCTGTCAAGGCTTCAATTCTTCTAACACCTGCAGCAATGCTTGTTTCTGATATAATCTTAAAAACTTGAATATTAGCAGTGTTAGTAACATGGGTTCCACCACAAAGTTCTTTAGAAAAATCCCCCATTGAAACAACCCTAACATCATCATCATATTTCTCTCCAAAAAGAGCCATTGCACCAGATTTTTTAGCTTGATCAATAGACATAAGATCAGTCATAACTGGCATGGAAGATTGGATTTTATCATTAACGATTTCTTCTATATTATCTAGTTCATCTTGTGTTAAGGCTTGAAAGTGGGTGAAGTCAAAGCGCAGTCTTTTGTTATCAACATAAGAACCTGCTTGTTCTATATGGTTACCAAGTACTTGCCTAAGTGCTTTTTGTAATAAATGGGTTGCACTATGGTTTCTTGCTGTATCTTGTCTTTGGCCTTCATTGATTGTTAATAACGCTTTTTCATTTACCTTAAAACTTCCTGACTTAAGTAAACCAACATGTCCGATTTTTTCACCTGGAAGCATAATAGTATCTGTAACTTCAAATCTAGCCTTATCACTCTCTATTACTCCCTTATCAGCTACTTGTCCACCACTTGTAGCATAAAATGGGGTGTCTTCTACTATAATTGTGCCTTTTTGCCCTTCTTTAAGCTCTTCTACCACTTCATTCTCTGTTGTTAATGCAATGATAGTTGATGTGGCACTATTACAGTTATATCCTATAAAGTTAGAGTGTAGGTTAGGGTCTAATTTTAAGTAAACCGTTTCATCTGCACCCATATAATTTGTCTGGGCACGAGCATTCCTAGCTGTTTGTCTTTGCACTTCCATAGATTCTTTAAATCCTTCTTCATCTACTTTAATGCCCTTTTCTTCAAG
The DNA here is from genome assembly GCA_964618775.1 of uncultured Lachnospiraceae bacterium. Classification (GTDB taxonomy): domain Bacteria; phylum Bacillota; class Clostridia; order Lachnospirales; family Lachnospiraceae; genus JAAYRG01. The sequence continues at coordinate 1,392 of CAZUDG010000150.1, forward strand.
GATTTCTTTTGTAAGGTCAATTGGAAAACCATAAGTGTCATATAATTTAAAGGCATCAATACCAGATAAGATTTTCTTACCTTCTAATACAAGTTTATTCTCTAAGTCTTCAAGGATACTAAGACCTTGATCAATCGTCTTGTTGAAATTATCTTCTTCAATACTGATTAACTTTAATATATATTCACTTCTTTCTTCTAAATCTGGATATCCTTCTTTTGATTCTTCAATAACAGTAGTAGCAAGCTTTGCTAAAAACTTATCTTTTATACCTAGTAAACGTCCATGTCTTGCTGCACGCCTTAATAATCTTCTAAGAACATATCCTCTTCCTTCATTAGAAGGTATAATTCCATCACCTGTCATAAAGGTAACCGAACGAATATGATCAGTAATTAAACGTATGGATACATCTTGTTCTGGGTTCTTACCATATTCAACATTTGCGATTTCACATATCTTATCTCTTATTGCCTTTATAGCATCAATATCAAATATAGAACCAACATCTTGTATAATTGCTGCTAATCTTTCAAGTCCCATACCAGTATCTATGTTTTTGTTAGCAAGCTCTTCATAATTACCATTACCATCAGCATTAAATTGAGTAAATACATTATTCCAAACTTCTATAAATCTATCACATTCACATCCTACGGTACAATTAGGATCTTCACAACCGTATTTTCCCCCACGATCATAGAATATCTCTGAACAAGGGCCAGATGGTCCTGCACCATGTTCCCAGAAATTATCTTCTTTACCAAAACGGAAAATCTTTTCCTTTGGTAATCCTATTACATTCTCCCAAATCCCATAAGCCTCATCATCTTCTTCATATACAGAAGCATATAATCTTTCTGGATCAAGTCCTACAACCTCAGTCATGAATTCCCATGACCATTCTAATGATTCTTTCTTGAAATAATCACCAAATGAAAAATTACCTAACATTTCAAAAAATGTACCATGCCTGTCCGTTTTTCCTACATTCTCAATATCACCTGTACGAATACACTTCTGGCTAGTTGCTATTCTTTTTTTAGGTGGATTTTCTTGTCCTGTAAAATATGGTTTCAAAGGTGCCATACCAGCATTTATCAGTAATAAACTCTTATCATTTTCTGGAACTAAAGAAAAACTATCTAATATTAGATGGTCTTTACTTTCAAAAAAATCTAAGAACATCTTTCTAAGTTCACTCATTTTATATGCTTTCACAATCTTTGCCTCCTACCAATTAATTGGGTTTTGCTTTAGTTAAAATAGTTTGCTTTATTTATAATTATATTCAATATAGATTTATATTTATTTTATTATATTGTTTTGTTATATTGTTCTGTTTTCTTTTTTTAATGATTATGTCTTATACTACATAATACACATTACTAATAACCAATTATATTAATGATTCAATTGTTTGTCAATTAATTAAAA
>CAZUDG010000151.1:0-2824 GCA_964618775.1 uncultured Lachnospiraceae bacterium
TCACACTATCTCTTTCAATAAACTCCGTACATATTTGAGTTTTTGTTCGGACTTTTTCATTATCACTTATTATATCTATGATTTTTCTTACTGCTAGTCGTCCCATTTCTTCTTTTGGTACCCTTAGGCTTGTAAGTCTAGGAGTTGAAATCTCACAAACTGGCAAATCATCTAGTCCTATTATAGATATGTCTTCTGGTACATTATAACCTGCTTCATGTATAGCTTTCATTGCTCCTAATGCAATCATATCATTATCAGCAAAAAATGCAGTAGGCAGGTCAGGTTTGGATAGTAGGTGTTCCATCATATCCATATAAGCACCATTCATAGTAGTTCTTAGTTCTACAATATAACTATCCCTACATTCTACATTAAACTCTTCCAAACTTTTTAAATATCCTGTTTCCCTTTGTTTGAAGTTCTGTATTCGAAATTCACCTTTAAGGTAGCCAATTTTTTTATGACCTTTTTTAACAAAGTATTTGACAGCCATTCTTGCAGAATCTTCGTTATTTATAATTACACTGCTAAAATTCATATCATGGTCCCAGTAATCCAGGAGCATAATTGGGCATTTTGCACTCTTATAAATATCCAAATCTTTTTGTGACAATTCCGTTCCTAAAAGTACAATAGCAGTACTAGATTCATTTATAATGTTTAATGCCTCATCATTATAATAACTGCTGGAATCTTTTAGATTTACTATAGACATTTCATAACCTGATTCCCTACATTCTTGTTCCATGCCACTTACTAATAACTGAAAAAAGGGGGTGTCATTAATTATCAGCCCATTTTTCTTATATATTAATAGTTTAATCTTTGTAACTTCACTATTGTCTATATAGCCAATTTCATGGGCAACTTGGAATATTTCTTCTGCTGTTTTTTTATTAACTCCCTTTTTTTTATTTAGGGCATTAGAAATCGTTGCAATTGAAAATCCCGTAATTTGGCTAATCTCTTTTAATCCCGGTTTCATAGAATCGCTTCCCATCTACTTGAATTTTAAGAACTATTATATGTATATTAAACATAATAAATAAATAATCAAGTCGTTATTTGTCATATTCTGCTCTAAAGGAGTGGATACTTGTGATAGAAGTCATATAAATATCATTTTTATAATTACTTCAATATCATTGATACAGCATCTTTCCAACCCTTATATAATTCTTCTCTTCTACTCTCGTCCATATTAGATTTATATATACTTGAGTCCATACTAGTAAAAACTTTATCCTTGTCATATAAACCCATTGCAATACCTGCTGCATAAGAAACTCCAATAACAGATAATTCTTCAGCACTTGGCACCCTTACAGGAATATTCAATATATCACTTTGGAATTGCATTAAATACTTGTTCTTTGTTGGCCCACCATCTACACGAAGTTCTTTAATATTTAACACAGACTCTTCTTCCATAATCTTAATAATATCTGTAATCTGATATGTTATAGACTCTAGGGCTGCTTTTGCTAATTCAGCCTTTTTAGTTGTTCTGGTCATACCACATATAATCGCCTTGACACTAGACTTCCAGTAAGGTGCACCAAGTCCAGAAAACGCTGGAACTAAGTAGGTTTGGTCTAGTTTGTTTGCAGCAAAAGCTAGTTCTTCTGTCTCTTCTGCACTTTCTATAAGTTCTAGATCATTCTTTAACCAGGATATCACTGCACCAGTGTAATTTATATTGCCTTCTAATACATAGTTTATTTGTTTGTTCAGCCCCCATGCCAAGGAAGTCACTATGCCACTTTTACTAAACTTAGCAACCTCTGCTGTGTTCATCATGATTGAAGAACCAGTTCCATAAGTAGCCTTAACCATTCCCTTTTCATGGCATCCCTGCCCATATAAAGCAGCATGGGAATCCCCCATTGCACCATGTATAGGTATAGGCTTTTCCAACACTCCCTCAAAATCAGTAAGTCCATATTCTTCATCAGAATAACACACACTTGCTAAGCATTCAGTGTTTAAACCAAACAAATGACATATATCCTCATCCCATTTTAAATCAGTAATGTTAAATAACTGAGTTCTTGATGCATTGGAATAATCTGTTTTAAAACTCTTACCCTTAGTTAACTTATATATAAGCCAGCTATCCATGGTTCCATAGGCTAGCTGGCCAGCGTCTGATTTTGCCTTGGCCCCAGGAATATTCTCTAGGACCCAGGCAATTTTAGCCGCTGAAAAATAAGGAGAAAGATTTAGGCCAGTTGAACTTCTGATAAACTCATCGTTATCATCTAACCTCTTGCATATTTCTTCTCCACGAGGACACTGCCATACAATTGCATTATATATTGGCTGGCCTGTTGTTTTATCCCATACAAGAGCAGTTTCTCGCTGATTTGTAAGGCCAAGTCCAATAATTTTGGATTTATCAATATCTAATTTCTCTATTAGATTCTTGACAACCCCTATTGTGTTATTATAGATCTCCATAGGATCATGCTCTACCCATCCCTGATTATCAACTATCTGTTTGTGTTGGAGGTCACTTCTACCAAGGATATTACCAAGCTCATCAAATAATAAAGCCTTTGTAGCCTGTGTACTTTGATCTATACCTAAGATATATTTATTTGACATCATTTAGCATCTCCACTGCTTTCTTTGCAATTCCTTCTGGATTTAGTCCATAATAATCAAATACTTCCTGACTTTTTCCAGTTATAACAGGCTCATCTGGTAAGGCTAAGCCCTCAATCTTTCTAGGACATTCTCTTCCAACCACCTGGCTAACCACTGCACCAAGTCCACCAAAGGGTGAATGTTCTTCTACAGTTATAACAACTTTTGCATT
>CAZUDG010000152.1:0-2742 GCA_964618775.1 uncultured Lachnospiraceae bacterium
ATGGGAATAAGGAAGAAGAGCTTTTTTCTTACCTTCTGATAACACAATGCAATGCTTTAAACCAAGTTTTACCAGGAATGTTTCAAAAACTTAATGACTATACAGAACTTCTTCTTCCAGATGGGCTTCTAAGGGAAGGCTCTGTAATAGATTTAATGATTAAAGATATACCAGAAGAGGACTGGAAGGAACAAGTACAGATAATTGGTTGGCTATATCAATATTATATATCTGAACAAAAAGATGAGGTTTTTAGCAGACCTAAAAGTCAAAAAATCCAAAAGGAAGATATTCCAGCAGCAACCCAGCTTTTTACTCCTGATTGGATAGTAAGATATATGGTGGAAAACTCCTTGGGAAGACTATGGCTTCAAGGGCATCCTAATGAAGAACTAAAAACGAACTGGAAATATTATCTAGAAGAAACAGAACAAGAAAAAGAAGTAGAGGAAAAATTAGAGGAAATTAGACAGGAATATGCAGAGATTAAGCCAGTGGATATTAAATGCATAGACCCATGTATTGGATCAGGACATATAGGAGTTTATTTATTTGATGTTCTAATTCAAATATACGAATCTCAAGGTTATAAAAGTAGGGATGCAGTAAGACTTATTTTGGAAAACAATATTTACGGCTTAGACATAGATGAGAGGGCAAGGCAATTGGCGTATTTTTCCCTTATGATGAAGGCTAGAGAGTATGATAGGAGATTTTTGACGAGGGACTATATTCCACAACCTAAGGTTTATACAATCGAGGAAAGCAACTATTTTAATACAGAAAATGGCAGACGTGCCCTTGATTATTTTATAAATGGAGATAAGAATTTAAGGGAAGCGATAGAATCGATAATAGAGGATATGGAAGACGCTAAAGAGTATGGATCCATAGCAATCGTAAAGCCAATTGAGTTCAAAGCTCTTTATCAAAGGTTTGATGAAATTAGAGAGGAAGTGTTTATAAATATAGATGGGTTAGCCGTGTTAGGTCAACTATTACCCCTTGTTGAACTAGCTGAAGTCCTATCAAACAAATATGATGTAGTAGTTACAAATCCACCCTATATGGGAAGTTCAGGCATGAATCCAACATTGTTAAAATATGTAAATAAAAATTATAAAGATAGCAAGACTGACTTATTTGCCGTATTTATGGAAAGGGCATTAAAGATTACAAAGGATATAGGGTTTGTATCGTTAATAACGATGGAAAGTTGGATGTTTCTTTCAAGTTATGAAAAGTTAAGAAAGAAACTTTTAAAAAATACTACAATTATAAATATGACACATATGCCTTATTTGGGTAAAGGGGGTACAAGTCTAGGTATAAATTTTGGGACATCTGCCTTAATTATAAGTAAAAAGAATATTGAAAGCTATCGTGCTATATACAATTACATTAGATATTATGAAACTAATAAAAATGGAGTTCCACTAAGTTTTCCTATTGAGAATGAACGATATAGTATAGTATCACAAAGTAATTTTGAAAAGATTTCAGGAGTTCCAATAGCTTATTGGGCAACTGATAATATAATAAAAAGTTTTGAAAAAGCAACGCAAATGGATACTTGTTTAGATGTAAGACAAGGATTAGCCACTGGAAAGAATGCAGAGTATCTTCGACAGTGGTTCGAAGTTGATAAAAACTTCATAAAAACGGATATCACAAGTATTAATGAATATTTTCAAGTCTTAGAAAAGAATAACTTTAAATATGTTTTTTACAACAAAGGTGGTCCACGAAGACAATGGTATGGGAATTATGATTACGTGATAAAATTTGATGAAAAAAACTATAATGAATTAAAAAATAGGGGGAACCACCTACCTTCACGTGATTATTACTTTAAAAAGGCAATTACCTGGGGTTTAATAGGAACTGCAGGGTTTAGCATAAGATATAGATTAGCAGGAGGTATTCATGATGTATCGGGCATGTCTGCTTTTGAAAATGGAAATATAGATTTAAAATATGTTTTAGCAATAATGGGAACTAAAATCTCAGATTATGTATTCAAGATGCTAAATCCAACTATAAATCTGCAGGCCGGAGATTTTAAAAACTTCCCTGTAATTATAGATAAAGTATTGGAAAATATGGTTATTGAAAAAGTAGATAACTGTGTTGAGATTTCCATATTAGACTGGGACATGCATGAAACTTCCTGGCATTTTGAGAAGTCTCCTTTATTAGCCAATCAATCAGATGGTCTGCTTGAATCAGCCTATAAAGCTTATAAATTTCAAGTAAACGAAAGATTTACAAAGCTAAAAGAAAATGAAGAAGAGTTAAATAGAATTTTTATAGAAATCTATGGGCTTGAAGATGAATTGACTCCTGAGGTAGCAGACAAGGATATTACTGTAGCTAAGATATTTGATAAGAAGGAGGAAATCCATGAAGAAATAAAAGGTAATGGATATATTATGACTAGGGAAGATGTGGTTAAAAACTTCCTATCCTACTTTGTTGGTTGCCTTATGGGTAGATATTCTCTAGATAGTGAAGGCCTTGTCTTTGCAGGAGGAGACTTTGACCCTGGCAAATACATTTCCTTTAGGGCAGATGAGGATGGAATCCTTCCCCTTACAGGTGATTATTACTTTGAAGATGATATCCTTGAATCCTTTGTTAATTTCTTAAAGGTCACCTTTGGCAAAGAACACCTAAATGAAAATCTAGATTTTATAGCCTCAGAGCTAAAGGGTAAAGAAAATGATTCTTCAAGAGATAAAA
>CAZUDG010000153.1:0-2724 GCA_964618775.1 uncultured Lachnospiraceae bacterium
CTACATAGTAATAATTAATGTTAATTTAGATGTTACTTAATTGCTTCAAACAGAAAAGGAAACTAGTTCTTTATTTTAAATAGAAGTTAGTTCGCATTTTATAAATGATGCATCGTTAAATATCAATTCTTTATTACACATAAGTCTACTAATGTTCGTATATAGTATAAAATTCATTTATCATAATATCATTTAAATTTAGCCGTTATTCTTCAAATATCTCTAATTATCCAGTGTTATTTATAGTTAGCACTTCCTAAGTGTAAAAGTTTTCTTCAGGGGTTAGCTATGGTTTATTATCCAATTTAATAATTCTATATCATTAATTGAACCTTCTGCTAGTCCTAATCCTAGAATAATCAATTCCTCATCTGTACATTCAATTTCAATTCCATTGATTTCTAGAAATATCATCATCACTAAAATACCAGTCCTCTTATTGCCATCTATAAAAGGATGGTTTTTTATTAGAAAATATCCTAATCTAGTTGCTTTTGCTTTAAGGGTTTTATAAATATCTTCTCCATCAAAGGTTTGAAATGGTGCGCTCAATGCAGATTATAACAATCCCTCATCCCTAATTCCATCAATACCACCAGTTTGATTTATCAACATACTATGAATTCTTATAATTTGTTCCTTGGTAAGCCTTTTCATTTTGCTAATTCCTTAAAGGCTTCTTTGTGTTTAGACAAAATCGCTTTAGCCGCATCGTCAATTTCCATTTTGTCAACTGTTTCTTCTTTTTCTAATTGGCTATATTCTATTAGTACATAACGAGGCTTATTATTTTTCAAAATTACTGCAGATCCATTTTCATCAACCATTCTTGCCACTTTAGAAAAATTTTGATTTGCTTCTGATATTGAAACCAAATTATTTACATTAATTTTCATAAAATCATCTCCTATCTAATATTATTGTACTCTATTTCTTAGGATGAATTCAACCTAAATATTTTTTATATTATTTACTTCGTTTTTCTACTTATACGACCTTGTTAGCCATATTATTTTTAAGACTGCTTATTATTATTGCACAAACTATAACAATGTACTTTAATTCTTCCATATTGATAGGACAGCTTCCTTTATTTCATCCCATGATATATACTCCACATAGCTATAGTTTCTTTGATATCTTTTCCAGTGATTAAATAAAATATCATTTAAAAAAACTTCTTCAAGAATTTTCTCGCCATCAGCTAATACTTCAGTGGAACCTCTTCGTTTTGTTGTGATAAGATTTTATAGTTGCGTCCATATATACAAATGTAACTTACTAATAAATAAAGTATATCACTTCTTATACACTATTGTAAATATTAGGATATAGAGTTACTCCTCCTATCTACTCACATAATAAAGCTGAAAACTTGTTAATAAAAAATCCAAATTTTTGTCCGCCCCCATAGTTATGTCATCTGATCTGTTAATACTAAAATAGTTGATTCGCTTGTAAATAGTGAAAGTCTCAACTAACTCTCAAAATAATTGATTACTAGCCCTTTATTTTAAAATGTAATTTTCAGAGAAAACTGAAATGTATATGTGAGAATATTGTTAATTGTGGTGGCTAAGTTTACAAATAGTTGTTATAATTGTTCATATAATAAAATGATAAGAATTGATAAGCAATGAAATTCGGAGCTAGAAAACTCAGCATGAAGAGAAGCATAAAATTTAGAAGCACTTGGAAAGTAAAAGGAGAATTAAAAATGTTAGATGAGAAAGATTTAAAAGCATTACAAGCCATGATGGAATCAGTAGTAGATACTAGAGTGGAAAAAACTGAAAAGCTAATCGAGGACAGAACCTCTCAAGCAGAAAACTTACTACTTGAAGAAATATCTAGAACTCAAAATTTACTAGAAAAGAAAATGGAAATTGTTCAAAAAAATCTGGATGAACTATCACAATATCATCGAATTACCAAATTAGAGAATGAGAACACAGCTCTTCTACTTCAGATGATTAATGATCTAAAAAAAGAAGTCGAGGAACTAAAGCAAAAAATTGCATAATATATATAAGTTAGTTCACATTTTAGAAAGAATGCGTCTTAACAATGACCAGTCTTTATAATCATTCTGTGTGTTTATCTGATATAACCTCAAAGTTTGTTGTCGAGGTAGATTCTTCGTATGAGTATATTACTGTATAATCAAAATTTTCGTTAGTTTCAATGTTACGAATTGATGTTGTTACTGCACCATTTCCTTTATAGGATAACTGACTTCCATCAGCAATTTCAAAGTCTTTTATACCCTCTACTTCATTCACTGCAAAGTTTATTTTTTGAGCTGAATTCTCAGTAACGAAAGCTAAATTACAGCTATTATTATCCTTTTTATCATAAAACAAAATTACCGCCTTTAATCGTGAAATTTTATTATCATCAACTAAAACACTATCAATTACCTCATAGTCATTTAAATCGCTGTTCGAATTAAGTAGGTATATGGCATCATCCTTGGTAAATTCCTCTTCGTTTGCTAATCCTGAATTTAATGGAGATGATTCGTTGTTATATGTTTTCTGCCCACCAGATAAATCATCCCCTTTAGAACATCCTGTTATTGCTATAATCAAAGTGATTATTAAAATTATACCTAATATCTTTTTCATACTATTCTCCTATTCTTTTGAACTAATTACTTCGCTTTAATTTACAAATGTAATTAATAAATAAAGTATATCACTTCTTATACACTATTGTAAATAT
>CAZUDG010000154.1:0-1251 GCA_964618775.1 uncultured Lachnospiraceae bacterium
TCATAATTGATATAATCAAAACAATTATGCACATCATAAGTATTTTGCTTTTTTTTCTTCTGTCCAATTATATCTCCTCCCTAGCCATGGGATTTAAAAGCAAAGTTAATATATCCGAAATATAATTACCTACAAACACCAATATAGAAGTTATAATTGTAATTCCAAGTAACAAGGCTACATCTCCCCCTAAACCAGCTTGTACAATTGTTGAACCAAGTCCTGGATAAGAAAAAACAGTTTCGGCCAACACACTTCCCCCAAAGATTTCGCTAAATGAACCAAACCATATTGTGATAGCTGGTACTGCTGTATTTTTAATTACATGGTTTTTAACAATACTACTTTCATTTTTTCCTCTGGCTCTAGCAAATAAAACATAATCACTCTGAAGAACTTCAATTGTTTTTGCCCTAGTATGTAGTGCTATATTGGGTATGTGAACCAGGGTCAAAGTAATTATAGGCAAAATGGCATGGTAAACCCTATTATATAAACTTACCTCTTCACTTGAAACTCCAATAGGAACACTAAATCCAACTGGAAACAATCCCAGTTTTAGAGAAAATATTATCAGCATTAATATTCCCACCCAGAAAGTAGGAGTAGCTGAAAATATTATGCATATTGTTTTTATGATTTTATCTAAAATAGAATCTCTGTATTTACCCATAACTAATCCCAAAACATAACCTAATACACCTGAGAAAATAAATGTGTTTATAAATAAAAACAAAGATCCTAGTGCCCTATCTTTTATAACATCTATAACATCTTTTCTAAAAACGGTAGATTCTCCAAAATCGCCATGGAGTATCTTGATAAACCATTTTTGAAATCTCACAACTTTAGAATCATCTAAACCCCAATAGTCTGAAATAGCTTCCCTTTGGTCGGCACTTACAGTTACCCCTGTCCCTATGTACTGCTTTATTGGATCAATTGGGGAATTTACTAGCAAAGTAAAAGTAACTATACATACTAATATAATTAAGATAATCATCTTTATAAAATTGTTTAAAATATAATTGAATATCTTCATCCTTCAACCTTAGCCTTATATTTATTTTAATACTATTATTGCCATTTCCATTCTCTTAAATTAGAGACAAGTGGCCATGCATGACCATGAGGATGTATCTTTTGCTCTCCTATTTCAAGTCCTTCTCTAACATAGTAAAGATGATCAATATTTACTAACCAAACCCAGGGTGCATCTCCTAATGTTGATGTGCCTGTAGTTCCATCCCA
>CAZUDG010000154.1:1351-2686 GCA_964618775.1 uncultured Lachnospiraceae bacterium
ATATTCCACAATTACATCTTCATTAAACCATGGCATACCATCTGCTTCAGTATAGGCAGGAAGCCCATATCCATTTAGTATATCATCAACCATTTGTTGTCTATCAATGCCGTATGATAAAGCCCTTCTAATTGATATATCTGATGTAACATTATTACCTATTGGATAACCATCTTCTGTGGTTTTACCTTCATCTGCTATAACAGGAAGTGTAATTCCTCTGTTATCAATAGTTTTTGCTGTGTATATATTCATTCCATCTATTTCAATAGATGCTAAGCTAGGAACAGTCATGGCCACATCCAATTCTCCTGCTTTAGCTGCTACAATTGCTGCATCTTCTGTCATGAACATAACTACCAACTTTTTTATTTCTGGAACATGGCCGTAGTATTTTTCATTTGCTTCTAAAATTAATTGCTGTCCTTTATCCCACTGGACAAATTTAAATGGCCCGCTTCCAATAGGACTGTCACCGTATGTTTCATCATAAGCATGCTTAGGCACAATTCCTGTTTTAGAAATAGTATAAATAAAAGCTGACTCTGGATGGGCCAATTTAATCTCTATAGTCGATTCATCAATTGCCGATATAGATTCCATAACAGTCAAATCAACTATTGAATTACTGGTCTTAGCCTTTTCATATGTAAACACCACATCTTGAGCAGTTACTTTTTCACCATCAGTAAAATATGCATCCTCTCTTAAATTAAAAATCCATGTTAATCCATCTTCACTAATATTGTAGTCTGTTGCTAAATCTGCTACTATTTCCATGTCTATATTAGTTTCAACTAATGTGCTTTGAATCAGCGGGCTACCATACCTCCCCCATCCTAACACTGGATCAAAACCTTCATCTGGTTCAGAACCTATAGCCATGATTAGTTCATCTTTACTTTGGCTTTGTGATGGCTTTGAAGTTTCATATGGTTCTATATCACTGGCATTATCGCCTCCACAGGCTAGCAAAAAAATTGTCATGATACTAATTATAATTAATTTCAAAAATCTCTTTAACAATCTCAAATTTTCCTCACTCTCGTATATACTTAACATCTGTTTTTTCTAAAAAATAAAACCAAAAAAGTGCCGTCTATGCCTAGATAAAAGGAAACCTTCTTGGTTTTATTTCATATTAAACATCACTTTTTCTTTTTAACATAAAACATTATATATGTAACACTGATTATTTGCAATAAAATTATACAACCTTAAGTGCATCTAGTTTATAATATTGAAACCCATAATACAATCATAGCATCATACACACCGTGGGCAATGATTAGCGAAAGCAGGGTGCACCCTTTGATTTTCTCTCTAAATATACAA
>CAZUDG010000155.1:0-2644 GCA_964618775.1 uncultured Lachnospiraceae bacterium
AATCCTGTAGTATTAACATTTGCTATGTTGTTGGATATAACGTCCATCTTAGTTTGAAAACTTCTCATTCCACTTACGCCTGAATATAACGATCTTAACATTTTTCCTCCTAATGTATTACCCGCATCTGTCAGTCAGCGAGTAAACGGCTTCCCTTAGGTCCAGCCATACTATTTGATTAAAATTGCACTATCAATATTGGTTACGATTTCCATCTCATTGTTGCTCATTGCTGTTATTATTGTTCTGTTTTGTGCACTAGCTATAAAGGCCATGTCCTTATATAACATAAGGCTTTCATTAGCACCTTTTTCTTCTAACTTGTCCATTCCTTGACTAATAAGCTTCATATCTTGTTCCTGCAGGCTAATACCTCTATCTATCATTCTTTGTCTTGCATGTCCAGATATATTTATGGAGTCTTTTCCTTTTTTTGTGGCTTCATCTAATACCTTTTTAAATCCTGTGTCTATTATTTTAGATTTATCTACATTAGTAGACTGTTTTGACTTTGTTACAGGTGTAGAAACTAGATGGCCTCTCTCAATTCTAAAACTCATTCACTCACCTCTGGATTGATATTTGAATTTTCCTCACTATCATTTATATTTGGATTTTCATCAGTATCTTTTGTATTTGTCACTTCAATTACTGAGCCTAGATTATAGGTTTTGTCATTAACTTGAAAAACTGCATAGCCATTTTCAAATTTAACCTTGTCCACAAGTCCTGTTACTACACCTTCTTCATCCATTACAGTAACTTCCTTACCAATCAAACTAAATGCATATTGTTGTTGACTCATAAGAGTTAAGACATTCAAACTCTCTGTAATTGCGCCCATTTGTTCTAATGAAGTAAATTGAGCCATCTGTGTCATGTAACTAGAATTACTGCTACCTCCACCGCCACCACTATCAAGGGGGGTTTGGTTTTTTATTTCTGCAGCCATTATCTGTAGAAAATCATTAACTGTTAGGTCACTGTTAGAGGATTTTTTATTGTTAGTATCATTTGTTCTTACTCCGTTAGCTATATAATTTCTTATTTCCATTTGTTTTACCTCCTTAAGCTAATATGCTTACTCCACTACTTCCTAATATATAATCCTCATTGGTCATAATGTTGTGAGAGTTTTCTAATAAAGCTAAATTTTGATAATTGCCTAAAAAATTCTTTCTAGGACTTTGTTGATTATTTGTTCCAGACTCATTATATGAATTAAAGTTTAAATCCACATCTAGTCTTTCAACATTAATATCTTGACTTATTAGCTTTTGGCTTAGTTGATTAAGCTGAGAATTGAACATCTCTCTTACTTGCTCACTAGCTACTAATATTTTAGCCACTAACTTACCATCTTCCATCTTTAAAATCAGATCAATATGGCCCAGCTCTTCAGGATATAGCTTAACTCTCATTGATTCGCCTTTATCCCCTACATTTAAATCAATCATATCCATCAAAGTATCACTAACCCTTTGAACATTCTCACCAAAGTCAATTTCACTTGGTAATATTGATTCAAGTGATGAATTAGTTACTCCATTTGACATTCTTTCTACTGATGTAGAGCTTTCCAGATGTGCTGCAAACCCAATGTCATTATTTTTAGGCTTGTTCATAACCTCTTCCTCTTTGGTCTCTGAATTTAAATTCAGCGAATTCTCATCTGATAATTGTTCATTAGCTGCTATCTTGTCTGTTGACATTGTTTCGTTCAAAGAATTAAAGGAAATACCTTCATTACTATCTGGATTTAGATTATTAACCTCATTAATAATTGGATTTTTAGCAATCCCTTCACTTATAGTATCTCTGTCTAAATAATTGATTCCTGTAGTATCATTATCTAGTAAACCTTCATTATCAACTTCCTTGCTAGCAAAATAATCACTAATAAGGTCATTGTTAACAAAATCTTTACTTGCTTCCATTGATAATTGCTTATCATCTAAAGCCATACCACTTGCTATCTTATGCTCGTAAATTGCTGTTTCCGCCAGGCTCAAGTTATTCTCAATATTTGGATCTAAATCATCTGTATTAATACTAATAGATGTTGAAACCTCTAAGTCCAGACTATCTTCCATCCCTAGAATATCTTGTATTTGTCTGATATCCATACTCTGATCCCTATTAATTTGAATCCCTGAAGGAATAAATAAATGCAAAGATAAGTTTTCTTCTTCTCCATACTCATCAGTTTCTTCCGATACAGATTCTGAAGTATCATCCAAATTAGCTAAATCTTTTAGACTCGCCACCTTATCCAAAATTCGGTTAAACTCATCCCCACAAGCCTTTTCCGCCTTCACCTTCGAGACACCTTGACTCCTAACCATATTCAAACCCTTTACTTCCACCTTTTCACCTCCCCCTTTAATATAGTAATATATATGCAAATTTCCATTAATATAATGGAAACCTAGCATCCATAACACATTTTCTAGTAATGCCGCTTAGGTACCAGGCACCAAATAGAAAGGTGCCAGGTACCCTTCGCCACTCTTTCGCTATGAACCAAAGTAGCGTACCCGTAACTTTCTATCAGGAACCTGGCATGAGTAAGACAATAAGGGTGACTTTTGTGCCTCCCAACAACGGAACCCTTATTGTCTTACTCATGCCAGGTTCCGGCCTA
>CAZUDG010000156.1:0-1168 GCA_964618775.1 uncultured Lachnospiraceae bacterium
CAAAGCTACCAAAAGAAAAAGAAAGCTGGAGACAAAAGATGAAAATGAAAATAGTTCGCAAGTTTCGAATTGAAATAATTCTATATAGTCTTTTAAGTCTTGCACTTACCTTGGTGACGGAAGCTGTTGTGTTTGGTGGGATATATTTGGGTGTTAAGTTTTTTAATCCGGATTATATAGACCGAATGGCTGGAGGTTATCAGCAAGAAAGCAAAAGTCTTAGTGATAATGGTATCCTTGGGGAGAATAGAATCTTTGGAGACAATAGCCCTTTTGGCAGTAGCTTTGACCAATACCGTTTTAATGAAGAAATTAGCGTTTCAATTCAACTTAATAGAGAGTTGTTGATTTCAACTATTGCTTTGGCTATTATTCTAGGAATTGCACTTTTTATAATGTATTTTCTTATATTTACCAGGAGGTTTACGAGGAATCTTAATGATATTGCTTATGGAATAGAAAAGATTTCATCAGGGGATTTCAAGCATCGAATACCGGTAGAGAATGTTAATGAACTTGGGATTATATCTTTGGAATTAAACAAGATGGCCTACAAGTTAGAGCAAATTATAGAGGAAAATGAGAAGAATGAAAAAAACAAAAATGCCATGATTACTAGTTTGGCTCATGATCTTAGGACTCCGCTAACTTCAATAACAGGCTATTTGGACCTACTCGCCAACAATAAGGATTTATCAGATAATATGAGGAGTCAATATATAGGTGTTGTATACAACAAATCAAAGGACCTGGAACATTTAATAGATGAGCTATTTGACTACACTAGAGTTAGTTATAGCGGAATAAATACTAGATTTACTACAATAAACATGGTTCAATTTATCAATCAATTGGTAGATGAATTTTATCCGAGTTTCCGTGAAAATGATTTGGAATATGGAGTCAAAATTGAAGAAAGCACTATATATATAAGAGGAGACGGGGAACTTCTAGCAAGAGCGATAAGTAATTTAATTGCAAATGCTATTAAATATGGAAAAGATGGCAAATGCATTAATATTTATTTGAAAAAGGAACATGATAAAGTAATACTACAGATAGTTAATTATGGCCAGCTAATACCTGAAGAATCATTACCACATATATTTGAGCGTTTCTATAGAGTGGAAGGCTCAAGATCTGCAGAAACTGGTGGAACTGGGCTGGG
>CAZUDG010000156.1:1268-2624 GCA_964618775.1 uncultured Lachnospiraceae bacterium
ATGAGCAAGACGAGCAAGGTGGTGAAATAGATGAACAAGACCAATAAAACAAACAACCCCCTTCATTTTGCCATACTCATACTTATAGCAGTAATATGTATATCATTTAACACTAATCAAGTTAGTGCTGCTAAAGCTGAGTCTGAAACCGATAAATATGAAGTGGAGTTTAACACTATAACAACAGGTCAAGAATCACCTTACTCTATGACCATGAACTACTCCTATGGTTATAATTTCCATGGCAAATACGGCAGGCAGATTCCTATATATGCTCAGCTTCAAAATGAGGGTGCTGATTTTTCTGGATGGCTTGAAGTCTCCATTCCTTTAGCTGAAAATGCTAATGTATACCGAAAAGAAATAAACCTTTCATCAGGGGAAAAGACAAATATATCTATGGTAATACCTTTAGTTGATGGGTACGGCCAGATTGATGTAAAACTAGTGGAAGAGAATTATAATATTATATTAGAAAGCACTAATCCTATAAAACTAGGAAATTATGAAAAGATTTTATATGCAGGGGTTTTATCAGACAATCCGGAGGGGCTTGAATATATAGATGGCCTAGCAATAAAACCATTTTTCCTTAAAAATGATACATTTCCAGAGGAAAAAGACTACCTTGATGGGTTTGATATATTAATTATAAATGATGTTGAGACAAGTCAATTGGATAATGACCAAATAAATGCAATATACAAATGGGTTCTAGATGGAGGTTCCTTGGTTATTGGAACAGGTGAAAATGCTAACAAGGTAATTCCATCTTTGGCAGAGGTATTTAACATAGGAACTATAGATGATCCTGTGTTTTCTATGTCTAACCTTGATTTAATAGAAACACCTATAACTAACCATGTTGATGATGATTACCTAGAAAATATTAAGCTGAAGATCTTGCGCTTTGAAGAAGAGCGAAATCTACTTAGAACTCAGATTACAGATCAGAACAATAATTTAAGTATGTTTGACAATCCATTAATACCATTGGTGGAATTATCAGCAGAAGATTGGCCCTCTAATAGTATAGACGAAATTATCACTACTAACATTACAAAAACTTTAGCTAACTTGTCGTTTAGTAGGGCAAGGGAATTTTCATTGACGACAACTATGCCAAGTAGTCAGGATAGCGATAGTGGCAAGGGCATGGATAATGATCAAGAAATCAGCATTTATCAAAAACAAGGTTTAGGTAAGGGTAATATTTTATTGTATAATTTCAATCTGTCCATAGAAGAAAGTTCAGGCAACCCCACACTAGAAGCCTTAATAACTTCTTCTATAATAAACAATCTAAGTGACAATAAAAATGTCCAGCTAAATGATGAGATAAATGGAAGTAATATA
>CAZUDG010000157.1:0-2617 GCA_964618775.1 uncultured Lachnospiraceae bacterium
GTAATGTTAGAATTCTTTTAGGTTCTACTCAAAAAATGGGAACAGGTACTAATGTACAAGAAAGGCTTATAGCAACTCATGACCTTGATGTTCCCTGGCGTCCGGCTGATTTAGGGTGGTATGATGAGGGACTATAGGAAAAGAACAAGATTATCTCAAGTATTACTAACGATTAATAAAGAAAAATAAAGTTATAAGTGATAAAAACTAATAAACATGATATAATTTTAGAGAAGAATTATAAGAAGGAGGATATCTATGTCTGTTAGCTATAAACCTTTATGGCACACTCTTATAAGAAAAGATATGAATAAAGAAGATTTAAAAAAAGCAGCTAATATATCAAGTAATATTGTTGCTAGAATGGGAAAGAGTGAATATGTAAATCTTGAATCTATAGAGAAAATATGCCTTGCACTTGATTGTAGGATTGAAGATGTAGTAGAAATTATTAATGAAAATGTTGACTAAACTTGTAAGGATGGAGGGTTTTAAGAAATATGAATAAGCAAGAATTAGCTAATAAAATATGGGAATCAGCAAATAAAATGCGTTCAAAAATTGAAGCAAATGAATATAAAGATTATATATTAGGCTTTATATTTTATAAATTCCTATCTGATAAAGAAGTTAGATTTATGAAAAGTCAAGGTATGACAAATGAAGATATGAAAGAACATTTAAATGAGGAAGATTTGGAAACAGTAGAATGGGTTCAATCAAAAATAGGGTATTTTATATCCTATGACAACCTGTTTTCCACCTGGTTGGACTTAGGAAATGACTTTGATGTATCAAATGTAAGAGATGGTCTTTCAGCCTTTAATCGCCTTATAGATAAAAATTATAAAAAGCTATTTGAAGGAATATTTGACACCCTTGAAACAGGTCTTTCTAAATTAGGAACAACATCAGGCCAACAAACCAAGGCCATAAGGGACTTAATACAGCTGATAAAGGAAATCCCTATGGATGGCAAGCAAGACTATGATGTATTAGGCTATATATATGAATTCCTAATAGGAAACTTTGCAGCAAATGCAGGAAAGAAAGCAGGAGAATTTTATACTCCCCATGAAGTTTCCCTCCTTATGAGTGAAATCGTGGCAGAGCATTTAAAGGATAGAGAGGAAATTCAAATATACGATAGCACCAGTGGAAGTGGTAGCCTTCTTATCAATATAGGTAAAGCAGTTGCTAAGCATATGGATGATGAAAATAATATTAAATACTATGCTCAGGAACTGAAACAAAACACCTATAACCTTACAAGAATGAATCTTATTATGAGAGGGATCTTGCCATCAAATATAATCACTAGAAATGGAGATACCCTTGAAGATGACTGGCCATATTTTGATGAAAATGATCCTGTAGGTACATATAATCCCTTATATGTGGATGCAGTAGTATCCAACCCACCCTACTCCCAACAATGGAGTCCAGCAGACAAGGAAAGTGATGCTAGGTACTCAAGGTTTGGTCTTGCTCCAAGGGGAAAGGCAGATTATGCCTTCTTACTTCACGACCTTTATCATATAAAACCTGATGGAATAATGACTATAGTTCTGCCCCATGGAGTATTATTTAGAGGTGGGGAAGAAGGCACTATAAGGAAAAACCTAATAGAGAATAATCATATAGATAGCATAATTGGACTACCATCTAATATATTTTTTGGTACAGGAATACCAACAATTATTATGGTGTTGAAACAAAAAAGAGAAAACACAGATATACTCATAATTGATGCATCCAAAGGTTTTATAAAAGAAGGCAAAAATAATAAACTTCAGGCTTCAGATATTAGAAGGATAATAGATACGGTTAAATACAGGCAGGATAGGGAGAAGTATTCAAGAAAAGTGTCAAGAGAAGAAATAAGAAACAATGACTATAACCTAAATATTCCAAGGTATGTAGATTCTTCAGAAAAAGCAGAGTCCTATGATATATATGCATCCATGTTTGGAGGAATACCAAAAAAGGAAATAGATGATTTGGAAAAATACTGGAAGGCCTTCCCCTCTTTAAAAAATGATTTATTTATCCAGGAAGGTAAGGAACACTTTAAGCTGAAATCTAAGGATATCAACAGTTTGATTAAAAATCATCAAGATATAAAAGATTTTAGGAAAGTCTACAAAAAAGCCTTTGAAGGCTTTCAAGAAAGAATGGAAGATGAACTTATAAATGGGATGGATAGTTCAAGGATTCCAAGGAAAAAGACAGCCCTTGCAGATGAAATCTTTACAAGGATGAAAGATATAGAATTAATAGATAGCTACAAGGCCTATCAAATTTTAGATGATGAATGGCTAAAGATAGGGCAAGACCTTGAAATAATAAATACAGAAGGGAAAGGGGCAATTACTAGGGTAGACCCTAATATGATAATTAGAAAAAAAGCTGGTAAAGATACAGAAGTTCAAGATGGATGGCTAGGAAGGATTATCCCCTTTGACCTTGTTCAATCTACAATATTACTTAAAGAAAGTAAAGAGATAAAGGACAAAGAAGAAAGGCTTAGCCAAATTGTAAGTAAGCAAGAAGAAATATTTGACTCCTTTTCCGAAGAAGATAAGGAAGATATAAGTGAAGCTTTAAACAACGATAA
>CAZUDG010000158.1:0-2614 GCA_964618775.1 uncultured Lachnospiraceae bacterium
TAATATCAGCAATTAAATCTATTGGCAAGCACTTTTTTAATGATTTTCTTGCTGTCTCAATCTTACCTTCAATCTTACCTTCCTCGACACCTTGCTGTCTTAATTCTTCTAATGCTGTACACATATTTACGACCTCCTTTCCTTCTGAAGATTGGCTAATGATAAAACTTGAATCTGTAATCTTTCCAATAATTATTCCTAATTCCGCTTTAATATCTTTGTTTTTATAATTATTAAATATCCAATCAAAATCCTTTTCATATATTTTCCTGGAGATTTGAAACACTGTCTCTACATCATCGTTAGAAAAACTGTATTCTTCACTGTTTTTTACTTGTAACAAATTCATTTCATAATTAGAAAATATCTCTTTAATTCCCACTGGTATCTCTATCATCATATCAGATAAAGAATAAGGTCCATCCCATTCCCTGTCTCCATAATATATAACCACAGGTATTTCGCTATGCAATAAAAGTATAATTTTATAATTAAATTCCAATTCTATAATTAAATTATAACAAAATATACCTATAGCTGCAATAACTAAGAAATGGGTTATATATTTACTATGATTTAAATTTAATAAAACTTATTATTGTTTGGTAAAAAAAAAAATATAATCAAAAAATCTTATAGAAATATTGATTAGTGGAAAGTCACATTATAATTTTGGATAAAAAAATACAAATCGTCAATAATAGTAAATGAAAATACAAAATGGGTCAACGGTATATTGACAAAATATAAAAAGAAGCATATAATTATATTAGAGAATGATTTAAATAGTTGGCAAAAAAGGAGGAGTCTATATGACTAATAATATATTCCAGCAGGTCGGAAGTAATATACAAACAGTATTACGTGAAAAAGATAAAACACAACAATATTTAGCAGATAGTCTTAATATTTCTAAACAAGTAATGAGTAAAATTGTAATGGGAGCTAAAGCAATTAATGTTTCTGAAGTTTCGCAAATTGCATCTGTATTAGAAGTGCCCGTGGAGAGATTATTAAATATAGGGGAAGAAAAACCTCAAGTGCATAAATTTTCGTTTATGGGTCGGGTAGAAAGTAAAAAAACAAAAGAAGGAATAGAAATATTGAAAACTATTATTGATGAAATTATGATGTTAGAGGAATATGCAAATGCTTAATAATAAGTTGGACAGTAAAACAATCGATGAGATTAAAGCTAAAGCACGTAAAAAACTAAATGAATATTCCAAACTAAATGATGTAATTGGTGGACAGATATTCAATATACTGGAATTAGAGAACAAGGTGCTATATTATCCCATTGAAGATGAAAAAGTATGGGGATTTTCTGAAAAAATAAAAGGGAAGTCATTTGTATGGATAAACACAGCTATCGCATATGATAAACAGGTATTTGCAGCTGCTCATGAATTATATCATTTGTGGTTTGAAAATGATGGAGAAGTAATACTGAAAACTGATATTGAAGAAATGAATAATTCTGTTAGTATATCAGAGAATGAATTAAAGGCAAATCGATTTGCTGCAGAATTTTTAATTAATGAGGAATTACTTTTGCAAGAAATGAGAACTTATAGTGTGGATAAAAACAAAATTGATATTAAAGATATTATTAAAATATCCAATTTATTTATTATCCCATATAAGACTATGGTAAAACGATTATATGAAATTAAGCTTATTAATAGAAAGAGATACATCGAACTAATGGAACTACCTAATGAAGAGATTGAGATTTGGAGAAATAGGCTGGGATTATCACTTCCAACTAGGGATAATAAGATAGGCTTAAGTAATTTAGTAGATAAAGCAATGGAATTATATGAAGAAAAAAAGATTACTAGAGAAAAATTAGAGTATCTTTTGAATCTTGCAGGACTTGACTTAGAAGAAATGGGAATTGAGGATGAAGAACCTTATATACCTCCAACTTATGAAGAATTAGATGCAATTATGGAGGAATAGGGCATGAAACTAAAACAAATGATTATAGATGCAGATATATGCATTAAGATAGGCGGTAGTCCTAAATATAGATATGTAGAAACCCTTTTTCCTGCTATAGCAGAAAAGATTTATATGCACAGAGTAGTCCATGACGAAATAATGATGCCAGCATGTGCCAAAGAGCAAGTTGATCAATTAATTCAAAATGGTATTTTAGAATTAATTGATGAAGAACAATTAAGTGATATTGAAAGAAACATCTATGATACAACTTTTTCAAGTTTAGCTAGTGTTATGATTAATCCTAATAAACCTAAAAAAAATGCAGGTGAAGTATCTTCCTTAGCAATGGCAAAAACAAAATCCATTACATATTTTGGAACTGATGAAAAGGACTTGCAGACAATCATTGACGAAAAGCTTAATACTGGAATAGATAATATATACTGTATTAGAATTATAGACATTATCCGGATGATTCGGGATGGCAAACTTGAAGGATTAAAGCGTAAAGAAGCTAAAGGTTTATGGAGATTATCTGGGAAGTCTACTGAATGGTTTGATAAAGATATATGGCCTCTCTAAAAGACGAAGTGTTTATTAGGAGTGTTATGGGGACGTCAGACTGTGTGATAATTAATTCAAATTGAGTATTAAAAAACTTGAA
>CAZUDG010000159.1:0-2600 GCA_964618775.1 uncultured Lachnospiraceae bacterium
TTGCAGTGTTCGAACGAAGTAAAAGCCGAAGTACAAGGCTATTATTAATTTAACACTGCAAATTATGAATATCTCAGATTTAAAAGATAAGCCAATTTGGCAAATGACAGGTAGAGAATTTTTACACCTTCAGGAAACCAAAACATAAAGGAAAAAAAATTACAAAGTCTAAAAGAACAAACAATAATAAAAAAACACGTCTATGGGTTAGCTGGTATTGCTAAGTTATTTGGGTGTAGTATTCCTACAGCAAACAGAATTAAGCAAAGTGGAAAAATAGATCAAGCTATTACACAAATAGGAAGAAAAATAATAGTTGATGCTGAGCTTGCCTTAGAATTAGCAGGAAGAAAAAAGGGAGGAAGAAGATGAAGAATTACAAACCTTCTCATAACCTAGTTTCGTATTCGCATAGAACTATTTATAAACCTATCCGTGAATATTGTATTGCTATGACGAATTATTTTATTGTGTCTCTTTTTAAGAGATGCAATACCACTATTTATTTATTACAAAAAAACAAAAGCGCATAATCCTAGTACGATTATAGCGCTTTTTTTATTTCACTCACCTCAGAGATATGGTGTAAAGATAATACTATATCTCTACAAATCAAAACTTATGGGTTCAAAGTTAGGAATTTATACAGTAAAACAGATACCAAAAAACAAAAAATCAATCTTTCAAAGAATAGATCAATTTGTAAACAATAATTTCTATATACAGTTTAATGAAATAGGCTTAGATTATGAAATAAAGTCAATAGGAGATGATTTAAAGCCCAAACCATTAAACTTTGCCTCTTTGTACGTGGCGATGATTAATGCTGGGGAGAAGCTATCAGAGCCGTCCTTAAAAACCTATTTAAAAAGTGATTACGTAACTAGATACAATCCAATTATTCATTATTTCAAAAAACTACCTGATTGGGATGGAGTTGACTACATAAAACAGTATGCTAGTTACGTAAATACAGATGATGATGAACTTTTTGCAAACCATTTAAAAAAATGGTGTGTAAGAGCAATAAGATCAATTCTAGATCCCAATAAAATTAATAAACATTGCCTTGTTCTTGCTAATGGAGAACAACATGCAGGAAAATCGACTTATATTAATTATTTAATTCCTAAAGAGTTAAAGGTCTATTCAAGTGAAAATATTGGGACAGATAAAGATAGCAGAATTAAACTATGCAAAACATTTATTATCAATCTCGAAGAATTAGATGTATTAGGAAAAAGTGATATAAACGAACTTAAAGCGTTTATATCTCACACATGGGTAAATGAAAGGTTACCTTACACTAGTAAGTCTGAGAATATTCCAAGAATATCCAGTTTTATAGGAAGTACAAACCTCAAACATTTTTTAAATGATAAAACAGGAAGTGTTAGATGGATAGTATTTACAGTTTTAGGGAAATTAGATTTCTCTTATAGCAAGAAGGGTGAAGAGTTTAATATAGACAATCTCTGGTCACAAGCCTATAAATTAGCTCTTGATCCAGAGTTTAATGCCGAATTAACTGTTGAAGATGTTCGAGTTAATGAACAAAGAAATAAAGCATATCAAACTCAATCAGTTGAAGATGAATTAATACTCACATACTATACATATAGCAAAGATAAAAATGATTTTAGAACTGCTTCAGATATTGTAGAAGAATTAAGACCTCTAGGACACAGATTGTCTAATGTGAAAATTGGAACTGCATTAAAAGGTGCTAAATTTAAGAGTGATCGCTCCAGTAAACGTGGCGGTATTCATGGATATTTAGCAAAGCCTAAATTTAAAAACTCTCCTATCGAATTGAAAAAGTAGATATTTACCTATCTGAAATACTATATAACATCGAAATACAGTATTGCCTGCAATTGGGCAATGCTGTATCAAAATAACCTAAGTTGTATTCATAACAAATACTTTTATATCGGGTAAGCATGGTAACCATAAGGCAAGCAATATTTAAAACGCAACCTGCTTATTATCAACAATTCAAAACGCAAATGGTAAGCTGGTAGGCATTATTTCAAAAAATGAAATATTTTTTATTAAATAATGCCTAAAACCACAAAAGTGCTTACCATCTTACCATAGTTGATATATAGTATTGATAAACAGTGTTATATAATGGTAGGTAACCTTGTTTTAATACTTACCATGGTTACCATAAAATATTGGAGATAAATAGTCTATGAGTATCAATAATCACCTAATACTGATTATAGAATATAAAATGAGATATAAAAATAGGTGCAGAAGATTAGTATAAAACGATCTCTTGTAAATTTTGAGGTTTATCATAAATGCGATATTTGGAATACTTATTTTAGATCAGTCTAACTCATTTTTATAGAACATCTATACATGAATTAATTTAGATGGGTGGGAATAATTATAAATCAGCTTTTCACAGCAGACAATTGGAATACTTATTTTCAATCAATCTAACTCATTTCTATAAAACATTTATATGCATGAATTAATATAGATGGGTTAGTAAAACAATAAATCAGCTTTGAACAGCAGAAATTAAAAAAAATCATTTCCAGTCATACTAACTCATTTATATAAAACAATCTATATATATGAATTAA
>CAZUDG010000160.1:0-2489 GCA_964618775.1 uncultured Lachnospiraceae bacterium
TGTTTTTGTCTAGTATAATCTTACCCTCTAGGGTCTTTAATTTGTGCAGCTTTTCTAAGTAGTTCGTCACCTTGTTCATGACCAAAATATCTATTTGTTATATTCCTTCAAAAGGTCAATTGCTTCCACCTCTGAAACAGGTTTGCTATATAAATATCCTTGAAATTTATCGCAATCATATTCTAATAGATAGTCCCTTTGAATTTCAAGCTCCACTCCTTCAGCCACAGTTTTTAGGCCAAGTCTATGGGCAAATGAGATTATGTCCCTAGTTATCAAGAAGTCCTTATCAGTATTATCAATCTTGCTTATAAAACTTCGATCAATTTTTAGGGTGTCAACATTTAACTCACTAAGCCTATCAAATGATGAATATCCTGTACCAAAATCATCCAGAGATATACCAACTCCCCTAGACCTTAATTTACTAAGTTTTTCATTTACCTTCTCAAAATTATTCATAAAAATGGTCTCTGTTATCTCTAACTCTAGATTCCGTCCTTCTATACCTGTCTCATCAATAGCATGAAATATATTATTTGTAAAATCATCTTGAAGAACATGAATAGTCGAAATATTTACAGCAACATATAGATGACCAAATCCTTGTTTTATTAATTTAGACATAAAGATACCTGCTTCATTTAGGATTAACTTGCTTAGAGGAATAATTAACTGCTCTTTTTCAGCAATATCAATAAATTCACTAGGTGATATCCTACCAAATTGTTTTGAATTCATCCTAGCTAAAGCTTCAAATCCATCAACTTTATGTGTTTTGGCATCAATAATTGGCTGATAATGCAAATATATTTTCGATCTATCCTTTTCATTAATTGCCTCTCTTAGTTCACTCTCTATTATTTCAGATCGTTGGATAACCGACTCCATTGTTTCGTTGAAAAATATGTAATTGTTGCCTTCAAAATTATCAATAAAATTAAGAGCAATCGTTGAATCTTGAAGAAGCCTATCCAAGGATATCTGTTTTTCTTTGTACTCTACTACCCCAAGTTTTACAAATGCATATTCCTTTATATCGTTAATAAGAAATGGCTTTTCAAGCAAAGCATTTAAACTTTCAATAAATGATAAGATCTGCCCTCGGTCCTCATAATGATCAATATGGAAGACATATTTATCTGAGGTTAACTTAAACAGTTTTATGTAATTACTTTCAATAGCCCTCATACGATTTCCTAACTCCTTAAGTACTATATCTCCAGACCGATAGCCAAAAGTCAGATTTATTAGGTTTAGATTATCGCATTTAACCATGATAAGTGCTTTATTCTTATTTTTATTACTAATCCTCTCTTTTTCCAGTTTTTGATTTAGAGATTCAGCATTTGGTAGTCCTGTTAGAGTATCATAGTAGGCAAGCTGGATTAGTTTTTGACTTCTTCTATAGGCGGTAATGATTGAGTAAATCAAGGATAAATATACAACAATTACCCCAGCTACAACAGTAATAATGTTAGTCTTAATAATTGGTTGCATACTATTAAGAGAGTAGCAAATCTCAAATGCCATTACTCTTCTGTTCTCCACTTCTATTGGAATAAGTATGTTGTATAAATCTATACCATCTTTATTAATTATTTGGTCATACACATCACTATTATTAAGGTGGTTTGTTTTTTCCTCATCAGTTATTGACGTGCCTATCAACTCTTCCTTGGTACTTGCTGTTATCACATAATCATTACCCAAGGCGGACAACTCATATATGTCACTATCTTTAGCCATATCGATTAATTGGTTTTGTAATCTAAAGGACTCTAGTAATTTAAAGACCTTGTCTGCTAGGATTCCAATTTGTAGAAAGGAACCGTCTTCATTCCTTATATAACCATATTTGTAATATATTTCGCTTTCAGTATCCTTTCTAATATCTTCTATTAATATATCTTCATCACCCATCATAAAATCATAAACAGGAGTTCCCTCAGTCGCTTGCCATCCAATATATCTTCCAGAGCTACTATAAATAATTTTACCCTCTGAATTATACGAATATATTTCATCTAATTCTAATTTTTTTCCAAGTTCAGCTAGGAAGTCATTACTATATGATTCCTTTTGTGCCTCAATTGTTATTAGAAAGCCTGTTAGCTTTTTATCTAATAATGTATTTATAGTGACCACGGCTAGACCTGAATGAGAGAGGTTACTAGAGATAGTTCTAGAAATCTTTATTGCCTCTTCCTTCTTTAAATCATAGTAATAGCTTTTTATATTTCTGCTCATGATAGTTACAGTTATAATAGTAATTAAAGTAACTATAATAGAAGGTATGGTATAGACTTCCATTCTTACTTTCCTGTTATTCTCGTTCACAATATACCCCCCCTCATCTGGAGAAGCCCTTGGATTCCTAATAGTTTTTTACAATGGATCCAATTCTTTTCCCACATGGTACAGCCTTATAACCCCCCTAAAGCTATTATTATAGAATTATTTACTCATTTCAATGACAAGAAAATGTG
>CAZUDG010000161.1:0-2480 GCA_964618775.1 uncultured Lachnospiraceae bacterium
GCTCTATATTAATTAAAGGCAATCCATTAATAAGTAAAATAATATCAAATCTATTGCCACTAGATGTACTGACTTCTCTTGCTATCTTATAGCTAGAGTCCCCTCCTCTTACTTCTGCTTTCTTAAATATTGTAAGAGTTATTTGCTTTCTTGTAGTCTTAGGATTGTCATCTCTATAAATACCATCAATTTTGCCTGTGGACCCTTCCATTGCAAGTATTTTTGCAGCTTCAAAGCTATTATCTATTTGACTTACTTTAGCCATAACCTGTGCAAATTCATTATCTGTAAGTTCCACACCTTCAAGTTGATCTGCATTAATACGATTAAGTTCTCTTCTCCAATGGTATATTAAATCATCTACTGTTACCCTTTGCTTGTTTCCATCTAATTCATCTGGTGCACTCCATCTATATTTTTCTAATTCTCTAACGAATCTTTCTTGGAAATTTCTTTCGGATGAAGTTTTATTGTAATTCCCCACGAAATACCTCCTTCCTCCCTATCTATCCATCTTTAAGGTTCTCAATTTTAAATACACTGTATCCTTCATAATAATAACTTGCATTAATACCTTTCATGTAAACTTCACGGTTATCAATCTGATCTGTAAGTGCAGATTTAAGAAGTAACTTAATTTCAACATCTTTAATTGGACTTCTTTCCATTGCAAGGAGATAATCCTCTTTATTTACTATGCTCCAATCAACCACTTTTTTTAATTCCTTCTTTAATATGCTATCAAGCCAAATTCTTGCACTTCTTCCATTGCCTTCCCTAAATGGATGTGCCACGTTCATTTCAATATATTTTTCTATAATTTCATCAAAGTTAGACTGTGACATTTTAGAAATTTTGTCAAGCGCTGGCTTAAGGTACATAACAGATGCAAATCTGAAATTTCCTTTTGAAATATTTACATCACGTACTTTGCCAGCAAATTCATAAATTTCTCCAAATAAATATTCATGAATGTTTGATAGCCCTTTAAACGTCCCTATCTCAAAAGTATCTAGTAGGTCCTTTTCAAAGAGTTCCATCGCTTTTTTCTTGCTGATCTTTTCTTTAATACATGCAAGTTCTAAATGATTAGTAATCCCCAATTTGTTTTCTAATGCCATACATAATTCTCCTTTTAAACAAATATTTTGTTTAAATATGCTTTTTTATTATTAATCTAATAAGGATATCCAAAGTTTTTCAGACTCTACAACAAGATCTGATACTAGTTTTATGAAAGATTTATAATTCATTGTTGTATGTGCAACATCCAATGCTTCATAGTATTTTGCTCTATCTTCATTTTTAATAATTATTGGGGTATATCCATTCCTCATTAGCTCAAAGTTTAATAGAAGTCTTGCAGTTCTACCATTGCCATCAATGAACGGATGGATTTTCACAAATTCACCATGTAGTAACGTTGCCCTAACTACTGGGTGATAAGCTTCCCAGTTATTATCATATTCTTCAATAAGCTCTTGCATTAAATCAGTTATTTCATAATGCTTGGGTGGGATATGTTTTGCGCCACTAATTAAAACATTTTCAGTCCTATATTTTCCAGCATTTTTATTATCTATTTCCTTTAATATTATAGAATGAATATTTCTTATATTCCATTCTGAAATTGCCTCTTTGTTGGAAACTAAATCCTCTATAAATAAAATAGCATCACGGTGATTTATAGTCTCTAAATGCTCAACCATAGTTTTACCACCAACAGTAATTCCTTCAAGTACAACTTTGGTTTCAGACATTGTCAAGGTATTCCCTTCAATGGCATTACTATTATATGTCCATTCTACAACTAATTTTTCATGAAGTGAATCTGTAAGTTGTTTTGAAAAGGGTCTATATTTATCAATCTTTTCTTTTAGAGAATCTATAATATTAAAATCATATTCTAAACCAAGGTATTCTTTGTTAATAACTTCTCTTCCATCAATTGGTTTTACAGCATCGAAGGGAATTGCCCAGTTTCTCCCTATTTTTATAGCTCCTTCTATTCTACCTTCACGACATAGTAATCGTATTCTACTATCGCTTATTTTCCATTTTTCGCTTGCTTCTTTTATACTTATATAGTCCATAAACATCACCTCACAGCAATTTTATACCTATATCGGAACGATGTCAAGATAATTATTAACTATCATTATATAAAAATAGATGCATTAGAATTCCTACACTCTAATACATCTATGGTTTTCTTTTTTATCTTGTTTGTTGCGCATAAATATAGATGTATCATCAATTTTTGTGTCATTTTGATAATATCTGTGCTAGCCAAAGAAAGAAGGTTAAGGAGTTGTTATAAAGGTTAGGATTTTCTGCTATGGCAACTATTATTTCCTCCCGACTACCAGGAGCATATATTCCTGTTTGAGCTACATCTTCTACCTCTATTTCACCATTTTCACCCATACTATAAACAAAGTCTAACAGTTCACTATTAACTTCAGTTAAATCATCCAAAT
>CAZUDG010000162.1:0-2474 GCA_964618775.1 uncultured Lachnospiraceae bacterium
TGTTGTATTAAGGTGCTATAGTAGATTTCATTAGCTGCTAATTCTGTCATTTCCATATCTACATCTACATTGTTGCCGTTATCATTCACTGAAGTAGTTGTCCTTTTTTCTATCACAGGCTTTATATCTCTTATGTTGTCTACACCGAAGTGCATTGAATTTGTTTTCTGCAAAGCAATTCCATTTTTTGCTTCTGATAAGTATTTTTCAAATTCAACTTTGTTTACCTTATAATCTGGTGTGTTTAGATTTGCGATATTACTAGAAATGGTGCTTTGTCTTAAGGACGATACATCTAATGTTTTTTTAATTAAGTCATAAGTCATATCTTTCTTAATACCCCCATTTTATTCATTAAAGTAGAATATTTTGTTTTTTTTATGCATTAAAAAATCCTTGTTTCGGAAACTGGCTACCTTCTGTTATAATAACAAGTAAGGCCCTGTAGCTTTGCGTCTTTACCTTTCGATAAGTTTGCCATTTCGACGAGGAGTCTTTGTTGCTTAGATTAGTCGATACTTTGTTACACGGATAAGTTTTAATAAACCTTACATTAGTCGACATTATAGCACAATGTAATTTTATATACAACAAAATTTTGGTAATTTTTTAATACAATAAATTCAAATGAGAATAAAGCTTGATTAAATAGGGTTATGAACTATATCAATAAATATTAAAATTATATAATTTTTTAAATGGATATACATCCCTTGTCGTTACAGTAAATTCCAATTATCTAATAATTATACACCTATAAAGATAATATATGAATAATTTTATTGTGTTTGTATTAGGTTTGAAGTTAGAAATAGAAAGAAAAAAATTGCTAGATATGAGCCTACCTTCCATAAGTTAACCTTAGTAGTTTACATATGGTGGCTTCCATCTAGCAAATTCTCTTTTTTAATATTCTTTTTTAATAACCTATATTGTTTATTACCCTCTACTATTCATTAAATGTTAAAATCAATTTCAGTTTCATTAATAATTAAATCAATGTCTTTTTTGGTAATTTTTAAAAAATCAAGAATCTCTCTTTCAGCAGCCTTATATTCTACTTGATATACGTAATTCCATGAGTAAACATCTGCTATATTAAGTAATGCTACAATTTCTTTATCGATCACATTATCATCAAGAGGTTTGTGGTGATACAAGACTGCTTCAACTAATCCATTGGGCAGCTCCCACCAGTTAAGTAAATATGCCCCTATCTCCTCATGACTAACATCTGTAAATGACATTTGTTCATAATAATATATTTTATCTTTCTTATCCTTTATTGATTCTGCAGCCTTCATGTATCTATCAACAAAGTTTGTTATTAAAACAACCTTACCTATGTCATGTAATAGCCCTAGAGAAGAATATATCTCAGGGATCTTTTTCCCAAAAATTCCTTTATATAGACTTGTTAATATTTGGTTTGTTGATACAGAGTGCTTCCAAAGCATATTTATATCGTTGTTAAGCCTTAAATTTGCTTTTCCCTTAACATTGTTAAAGGTTATTGCACTTAAAATAATATACTTTACATTGTTGAGGCCCAAATACGAAATCGCTTGTTGCACTGACCCTGTCTTTAATCCATACATAGCCGAGTTGGCCACTTGAAGAATCTTTGCTGCTATTGATTGGTCTGATTCTATTACTTTTGCAATTTCATCTATACTAACATCTTTTTGTATTTGTGTGTTAACTTTATTGTATATCATCCCAGTTGAAGGAAGATATTCTATTTTGTTAATAAATTCTAGCAGATTTTTGTCTTTAAGGATCTTCTCTACTCTAAATAACTGTTCTGCTATTTTTATGATCTCCTGATTCTTCCAAGGTTTATAAAGATATCTTTTTGCAAGACTTTCTCTTTGTATTTTTACTATAAGAGCCGAATCAGTATATCCACTTAATATTACTCTAATTGTTGAAGGATACTTTTCTTTAACTATTTTTAATAACTCATATCCATTCATGTGAGGCATTCTTACATCTGAAATTATTAAATCTACTTGTTCCTCTTCCATAATTTTAAGTGCTTGGGCACCACTTGAGGCCGCAAGAATTCTATAGCCTTTACCATAAAAGGTTCTCTGAAGTGCATTTAAAATTTGTTTTTCATCGTCTACAAGTAATATTTGTTCTTTCATCTCTTTGTCCACCAACAATATTCTTATTTATATTTTTATAAATAATCTTGTTCAATTAGGTAATATAATTATATCTTTTTCATACAAGCTTCCTTTATTTGGAGCCCTGATAATTAATTATAGGGTATTATCAGGGCAATTTCAATAAAATCAAATATTATTGGTACTTACCAAAATCATTATCATCTAAGTTTATAGTTGACCTATTATTTCTTTCTTGGTTAGATTTTAACTCGGACTTCTTTCCACTTGACATCTTGTTAAGCATCTCATCTACTTCTGCAGTTAATCTTTCAGAACTATCCCCAGATTCAGATGAATCTT
>CAZUDG010000163.1:0-2473 GCA_964618775.1 uncultured Lachnospiraceae bacterium
GCTAAGTTTGTGCCATCTATAGCTCCCCTTGTAGGCAGCGAGAATATGACTAGCTTTGGCCTGAGTAGTGGCTATTCCTCTAAATACTACCCGATTGCTCTAGCGGATGAGGAAACTATTTTAGAATATTATTTTCATAGGGATGAGCAAGTTCGCTCAATTGAATACTATGAATTATCTAATCAAAAGCCAGTCCAAGAATATTACATGCCATTTACCGGGAAGGTATATGCCCTTAATAGCAAGACTCATAGATTTGATCAAATATTCTCCGCAAAGATTTCTGCTAACACAGACACCACCTTGATTTCTGAAAATCAAATAGATGATTATTTGAATGA
The DNA here is from genome assembly GCA_964618775.1 of uncultured Lachnospiraceae bacterium. Classification (GTDB taxonomy): domain Bacteria; phylum Bacillota; class Clostridia; order Lachnospirales; family Lachnospiraceae; genus JAAYRG01. The sequence continues at coordinate 342 of CAZUDG010000163.1, forward strand.
TGAAAATGTTTTAACACTTAGATATGAACCTAATTATAGGCAAATGGATTCTATGATGTTGCTTCCAAATATATCATACTGGAAGGGTGATAAGTAAATGCTTCAAATACAAGGTTTAAATAAAAGTTTTGGAAAAATTAAAGCATTAGATAATCTCAATCTAGAAATAGGTGAAGGAGAATTTTTTGGATTTGTGGGGCCAAATGGATCAGGCAAGACAACTACTATGAAAGTTATATCTGGCCTTTTGTCTGCAGACTCAGGGTCAGTAATTCTAGATGGGACAGATGCCCTCAAGGAGCCAGAAGCCCTTAAAAAGAAAATAGGCTATATGCCTGACTTCTTTGGTGTGTATGATAACTTAAAAGCAATGGAATATATGATGTTTTATGCTTCCATTTACGGGGTTCCTGAAAATGAGGCTAGGAATATATGTCCCCAACTAATTGATTTAGTTGGCCTAAAAGACAGTGTGAATAAATATGTAGACCACTTATCAAGGGGAATGAAGCAAAGGTTATGCCTTGCAAGAACCTTAATACATGACCCTAAGTTCCTTATACTTGATGAACCAGCATCTGGCCTTGACCCTAGGGCTCGTTATGAAATGAAGGTCATATTAAAAAATATAAAAGACACTGGAAAAACAATTCTAATCAGCTCCCATATCCTAACAGAAATAGCCGAGATGTGTACCTCTATTGGTATTATTGAAAGTGGCAGGATGGTAGTGACAGGGACAATAGATGAAATCCTAATGACCCAAGGGGCATTTGCTCCTATCCTTATTACTGTAAATGGTGAGTGTGGGCCAGCAATTGAGATTCTTAAAAGGAATCATTTAGTACAAAATATAACTATAAAGGCAAACAATATTACTGTAATATTTAATGGAAATGATGACAAGGCATCTGACTTGCTGGCAGACTTGATTAAAAATGGTACGAGGATTTCATCGTTTTCAAGGGGAGAGAGTAATTTGGAGTCCTTGTTTATGGAGATAACCAACAAGGAAGATATTGATGACGATGAGTGGATTATAAACGGGGAGATTTAGGGCACAGTGGTCGATGTGTGTCGTGGGTGTGTCGTGGGGACGTTTCATTTAACACATTTTAGAAGTGTGTCACATATTCCCATATTTAAAATGTGTTATATGAAACGTCCCCACGACACACCCGTGAGCTAGGCCTGAGTGACTAAGAATAGAACCAGGAACGATAGTGAGGTGTGAAAAACATGAAAAGAATAAACCCAATATACCGTAAAGAAATGAGAATAGGGGTTAGGACGAAAAAGGCAGCCATAATATTGCTACTTTATAATGGGCTTTTAGCGTTTTTTGGATTGTTCTTCTTTTATGTTACCTTTGATGCAGGAAGTAGGTATAGTGGAAGGATTAATTATTCGGATATCCTTTCTATATATGCTCTTATTGTAGCTGTGGAATTTGCCTTGGTCCTATTTACAGTACCAGGACTTACTGCAGGTGCTATATCAGGAGAAAGGGAGAAGCAGACCCTTGATATACTTCTAACTACAACTCTTAAACCCAATGAAATTATTATTGGAAAGCTTGCATCTTCTATAAGTACTATGATTCTCCTTGCTGTATCAAGCTTACCAGTTCTTGCCTTGGTATTTGCAATTGGTGGAATTACAATATTTAGTTTTTTGGAATTTTTAGTTCTTATTATAGTTACAGCTATATTTATAGGAAGCATAGGAATATTCTTCTCTACATTATACAAAAGGACAACTGCGGCTACTGTTTCTTCATATGGAACTATACTAACTCTAGTAGTTGGCACATTTATTATACTATTTGCCATTAAAATGATTGTGGACCTTAATCAAGGTGTAGGAGTAATAGAAGAAGGCATATATTATAACTCAGATATTGGTAACTGGATATTACTGTTACTTGTTAATCCTGGGGTTACTTGTTATTCAATGTTACAAGGCCAGATTGGTAGAGGATATGAACTTGGTAGATTTCTTGGTGAGTTTGGGATTGTATCTGATTTTATTATAAATAATTGGTTTCTTATTAGTATTGTAGTACAACTTTTAATATCTGGGGCTTTGATTATGTGGTCAGCATGGTTATTAGATCCCCTAAGGAAGAAGCC
>CAZUDG010000164.1:0-2464 GCA_964618775.1 uncultured Lachnospiraceae bacterium
AAACATAAAGAAAACCTTAAATTTATGATAATTTCCAAGAGACATAATAAAAAGTATGATGTATACGGACAAATATGCATCATACTTTTTATATTAGCTCGTTTTATAATATTAACAATATTATCTTATCTTAACTATGCCCAATTACAAACATTTATTACAAGAAATATTCTATACCTGATTCAAATATTTTTATGTCTCTTTCACCTATTATATTTAATGCAACGCCCTCTACCATTCTCTCAGGATGACCCATCCTACCTAGTATTCTTCCATCAGGGCTCGTTATTCCTTCTACTGCATACATTGAGCCACTAGGATTGCATCTTTCATCCATTGTAGGATTTCCGCTAAGATCTACATACTGACTTGCAATCTGGCCATTATCAGCCAAGCGTTTTATCCATTCTTCACTTGCTATAAAACGTCCTTCTCCATGAGAGATAGGAAGTTGATATACTTCTCCAAGTGTTGCCTTTCTTAGCCAAGGTGACTTATTGGATACAATTTTTGTATTTACTACTTTTGCAACATGTCTTCCTATAATGTTCTCAGCTAAAGTTGGAGAATCTTCTGTTTGTGGTCTTATCTCTCCGTATGGAACAAGTCCTAGTTTAATTAGGGCCTGGAAACCATTAGAAATTCCTAGTATTAAGCCATCTCTATTGTTTGTTAAATCACTAGTTGCCTCTTTGATTTTTTGATTATTAAATACTGTTGATATAAATTTACCTGAACCATTTGGTTCATCTCCTAGGGGAATTCCACCTGGTAAAACCAAGATCTGAGCCCTAGCAATTTCTTTAGCATAAGCTTCAATGGATTCATTTATATGGCTTGGAGTTAAATTAGTAAATACTAAGGAGTTAACCTTTGCACCAGCATTTTCAAAGGCTTTTATAGTATCATATTCGCTGTTGGTTCCTGGGAATATTGGTATAAATACTTCTGGTTTAGCAACTTTATTCTTGTTCACATACAGTTTAGTATTCTCTGTTTTGCCTTGACCATCTTTATTAACATCATAAAGGTATGAATCAACCTTTTCATTGTTTTCCTTTGATACAGTTGGGAATACATCTTCAAGGGTATTGGTCCAGGTTTCTAAGGCTTCATCTAAGGATATTGTAACATCCTTATAAGTAAACTGAGCTTCATTACTTATATCACCTATAAATTCATAGGAAATGTTTTGTTCATCAAGTGTTGTAAGAGTCCCTTCCTTAATTTCAGCAAGTATATAGCCATATTGAGGTGAAAATAATTCATTTTCATTTATATTTTCACTTACATTAACACCTAATTTATTGCCAAAGGCCATTTTAGAAATTGCTTCTACTAGACCATAGCCTTCAAGGGAATAAGCTGATTCAATTTGATTATCCTTTGCAAGTTCAAATATTTTATCATATAATTTTAATAATTCATCATAGTTTGGTAAATCATACTTATCTTTATTAAATTTAAACTTAACCAATACATTACCAGCCTGCTTCAACTCAGGTGTTATAACATTATTAATGTCTCCTACATTTACTGCAAATGATACTAGAGTTGGAGGTACATCAATCTCTTGGAAAGAACCTGACATACTATCCTTACCACCAATTGAAGGTAGTCCAAGTTGCATTTGTGCATCATAAGCGCCTAAAAGTGCTGTTAAAGGTTGGCCCCAACGATCTTTGTCTTTGCCTAATCTCTTGAAGTATTCTTGGAAGGTAAGACGTATTTTTCTAAAATCTCCACCAGAAGCCACTATCTTTGCAACGGAGCTTATTACTGCATATATTGCCCCATGGAAAGGACTCCAGCTAGAAAGATATGGGTCAAATCCGTAAGACATCATGGTTACAGCATCAGACTCTCCTTCTAATATGGGAAGTTTAGATATCATTGTTTGGATAGGGGTCATTTGGTATTTACCACCATAAGGCATAGTAACTGTAGATGCTCCAACACTAGAGTCAAACATCTCTGTTAGACCTTTTTGGGAAGCAACATTTAAATCTCCAAGCACTTCTAACCACTTATCTTTTATCTCTGCTAGATTAAGTTCACTTTCTGGTCCATCGTGTTCTCCAGATATCTTTCCTTTATAAACATTGATTCCTTCTTTATTATCAAAATCAGTTTTAATCCTAGCTTCTATTTCTTGATGAGCCCCATTAGTATCCAGGAATTCTCTTGAAATATCAACAATTGCTTTATCTCTCCAGTTAAGAACAAGCCTCGGCTCCCTGGTAACTTCTGCAACAACAGTTGCTTCAAGGTTTTCATGGTCAGAAAACTCTAAAATCTTATCTACATCTTCTGGTGCAACTACTATTGCCATACGTTCTTGGGATTCTGAAATCGCAATTTCTGTTCCATCTAGGCCTTCGTACTTTTGAGGTACTTTATCTAAATTAATAACAAGTCCATCTGCTAGTTCTCCAATAGCAACTGAAACCCCACCTGCACCAAA
>CAZUDG010000165.1:0-2436 GCA_964618775.1 uncultured Lachnospiraceae bacterium
CTAAGAAAAAGTCTAGCTATATCAGGATCAAACTGGCTTCCTGCATTTAGCTCAATTTCTTTAAAAGCATCCTCGACCGGTATTGCCTTTCCATAGACCCTATCTTGTGTCATTGCATCAAATGCATCTACTATGGATAGGATTCGGGAAGCAAGAGGAATTTCCTCACCTTTTAACCCTATGGGGTAACCTTTTCCATCCCATCGTTCATGATGGTGTAGGATATATTCAGCAATATGCTGTAACTGAGTAGTTGCCATGGCAATACTATGACCAATTGCAGGATGCTGTTTCATTATTTTCCATTCCTCTTCATCTAGTTTACCTGCCTTATTCAAGATATTATCATCAATGCCAATCTTGCCTATATCATGCAGTTTGGATAAGAGCTGTAGATCATCGAGATCTCCTTGAGATAGCCCTAATTCCTTCCCAATCATTAGACACAACCCTCCTAAACGCTCTCCATGGTCTTGGGTCTCCTGACTTTTTGCATATAGTGTGGCCATAATGGAGGATACGATAGCCGAGTGGGAACTGATTTTATTGAGCATCTTACGGCGGCGCAGATATTCATTAGCTTCTATTATCACCGTATGCATATCCTGATCTATATTTTCCTTTGTACTGTGACCGATTGAAATACTAATAACATAGGGGGCATTTACGTTAACCCTGTTGTAACTCTCTATTGAATTCTTGATACATTCTTTCAACTTACCTGCTTCCAGTTTATCTGTGTTGGGCATTAGAATCATATATTCCCCTCCGCCTATATGGCCTATCACATAATCATGGCGAAGACAATTCTTTATAAGTTGGCCTGTTTTTATAATCAAGAAGTCCCCTTCTTCATAACCATAAGCATCATTAATTACCCGAAGGCCATCAATATCACATATGGCAACTGATAAGGGTAAGTATTTAACTTGATTAAAACATTTTCTCTTCTGTTCCATATATGTACGATTATAGAGGCCAGTGAGAAAGTCTCTATCCCTAAGGTGGGTAATTTGAAAATCCATTTTCTTTCTATCAGAGATATCTAGAACTATCCCCTCAAGGGCTTCTACTTTACCATCACTACCATAAATACCCTGACCTAGCTCTAAAACCCACTTATGCTCACCAGATTTTGTGATAATTTTATATTCATCCCTATACCGTTTGTGCTGTGTCAATACCCGCTCCCATTTGTCACGAACAAGATTATGGTGTTCAGGAGAAATTATATCAAAATAAGAAAGCTCTCGGTTCATAATTAAACTCTTTGCCTTATAGCCCGTTAGTTCATAACAGCCTTCTGAGACAAATTCCATAGTCCAGTAATAATCATTCTTACACCTATAAGCCATGCCGGGAATATTAGAGAAAAATACGGACTTACTACGTTCACTTTCCTTGCGAGATTTTTCTGTCTCTTTATACTTTTTATTTTTATTAAAAAAGATAAACAGGATAAAAGCAAATGCCAGCCAACATACAACCATTATAAATTCAGAAACCATCATCTTCCATAGATCTGCTTGCAAGAGATAACCCACTGATTCTCCTATCTGCCTAGCCTCTTCCATTTTTTGATACTTATTCCAGGCGAAAATTAAATAGATAATTGATATTATAATTACTATTAAAGCTGGAAGAATAATAGTTAAAAAATTGCGTATTCTCTCTTTTTTAGTAAGCAATCTTTTCTTTTGTTTGTTTTTCATGGACCACCTCTCCTATTACAAGTTATCCCTCGTATACAGCAACCCTATTTCGCCCAGCTCTTTTTGCTTCATACATGGCTTTATCTGCAGCATAAATAAGATCACTTGGTTTCATACCTTTTTCAGGAACGATAGATGCCACACCTAAGCTTACTGTAACATTTATCTCTGTTCCCTCACACTTAATGTTTACATTTTCTACTTTTTCTCTTATTTTTTCAGCAAGGAATTTAGCTCCCTCTTTTGGAGTATTGAACAAGATGACAAGAAATTCTTCGCCTCCATAGCGAACCACAAAATCCCCAGATCTTTTTATTAGATTCTTTATCTCATTAGCTATGTTTTTTAAGCACTTATCCCCAGCTAAATGGCCATATGTGTCGTTAAACTTCTTAAAATTATCAATATCTATCATTATTAAAGAAAGTGGTTGCCCCTCTCTAAGAGCCATTCTCCATGCCTTTTCAATTGACACCTCAAAATATCTTCTGTTATAAATATTAGTAAGTTCATCTGTCATTGATATTCTTTCTAACTCCACATTTGCCTTTTGTAGTAGTTTATTTGTCTCATGAAGCTCTTTAGTTCTTTGCTCAACATCCAATTCAAGCCTTTCACTTAATTTTTTATACCTCTTAATTAAAAATATAGATATAACTAGAATAAAGGTAATAATTCCTATAATTATTATAAAAATTATATTCATTACCTTTTCTACAGTAAA
>CAZUDG010000166.1:0-2417 GCA_964618775.1 uncultured Lachnospiraceae bacterium
TTAGTAGCAAGTGCATTTTTACCATTTTTACCTATGGCTTCTTTACATTTGATATTACTAAATTTAATATATGATATTTCATGTATTGCAATTCCATGGGATAATGTAGATGAGGATTTCTTAGAAAAGCCGAGAACATGGGATGCTAGTTCAGTTTCAAAATTTATGCTATGGATAGGACCAACTAGTTCTGTATTTGATATAACAACATATTTGTTAATGTATTTTATTATATCACCTATGTTTACAAATGGATTGTTGTTTCACCAACTAACGGATCCTAAAATGATTGCATTATATATTGCAGTTTTCCAAGCAGGGTGGTTTGTGGAATCAATGTGGAGTCAAACATTGGTTATTCATATGATAAGAACACCGAAGATTCCTTTTGTTCAAAGTAGAGCATCAACCCAATTGACTTTTCTAACCTTTGTGGCCATAGCTTCGCTGACTATAATACCATTTACAAGCTTTGGATCATCTATAGGTTTAGCACCATTGCCAGGAATATATTTCGTATATTTAGCTATTACTATAGTTCTTTATATGGGATTGGCTACATTAGTAAAGAATTTATATGTGAAAAAATATGAAGAATTGCTTTAATATAGTAATATAGATAATTTATAAAAAACCAATATAAACATCTAAAACAAGGGACATGGGAAGAAAATCTTTCATGTCCTTTTTGTGTAAATAGGTACCAATAAATATGATAAAGTTGAAAAAATAATATAGCGCCAATTTTTGAAAGTTATGAATGGTGGATTAAAATCATATGATGATGTTGACAAAATGTTCATGGATATGGGAATCAATCTAGATGAAATTTAAATTTGTTATCACTAAAACCCTTGAAAAAATTTAAAAAACTAACTCATATAGAACAAAGATAGGTGGCATCAAAACTATCAATGTAAAAAGATACCAATTTTGGGGAAATAAACAAAATTATATTGTACAAGGTGATGAAATCGGTTATAGTAATTACGATGATAAAGTTGTGATAGACCTATGATAACGCTATGATAAGGAGCGAAGTAAATGATAAAAATCAGACCTGTTTCAGACTTAAGAAATAAATTTCCTGAAATTGAAAAAATAGTAAATGAAGGTGAACCTGTCTACCTTACAAAGAATGGGTACGGTGCAATGGTTGTTCTTAGTCTTGAGGAGTATTCAAAATTAACCAATGGAGTTGAAATCGCATTAGATGAAGCAGACAAACTTGCCGACGTTGATAGTGTAAGACTTTACACTACGCAAATTTAGCAGGGGATGAAAATATGTATATAAAAGAATTATCTTTTGATGACTTTATAGAAATTGAAATTCAATGTGAAGATACTGAAAAGAAAATAAGAATTAATACGAAGGTAGATAGTGTTAATAATCAAGTATTAAAGGCAGTAGTACCTAAAAATCTATTAATATTTAAAGATATAGATAAGACATTTATCTATTATAAAGCAGAGAATAAATGTAAAAGATGGGATTGCGAATTTTTAGGATTTGAAAAGAGTAAATCTGTATTTTTAATTGTATTATCCTGTAATTTAAAAGGAGAGGATGTAAACAGTAGAGATGCATTTAGAATACCTTATGATGGTGATATGGTGTATTATTTTGATGATTTAAATATTAAAGGACGGTACAAAGATATAAGTGCTACAGGTGTGGGTTTTTATTCTAATAAGGACCATAAACTTGGTGATAAAGTAGCTTTTACTGTTGAAGATTTAGGTTATAGCTTAGATTTAGAAGGTGAAATAGTTAGAAAAATTGAACAAAGACATAATATATTTAAATTTTTATATGGTGTTAGAATTAAAAGAGAAAATGAAAAAGAAAATGAAAATGAAAAAGTTATGGCTTATGTATTTAAGAAGCAAATTGAAATAATAAGAAAAAGAAAAGGAATGGATTGAATTTTTGCTTTAATTTACTACATTTATATATAAGATGATGAGTACCAGTTACCATTAATAGTAAGAGAGGCAAAATATGTTCATTTTGGACCTTGTGGTGGATGTTCTTATCAAAAGATCTCTTATGAAGATCAGATTGATTTAAAAATGAATCAAGTGAAGAGGTTGAGAAAGTGTGTGCAGTGGATATGTTTCCACAGACACCTCATGTTGAATCAGTAACACTGCTTACAAAGTAAAGTAAATATACAATTTATGTTAACAACCCCCAATAGTACGTAGGGAAGTTCTGTTGAATCCATACTATTGCGAAGGCTATAGGTTTAAATTAAAGGAGGGTTAATATGTCTAATACAAGCATTGAACAGATGAAAAAAATAATAGAAGATAAGAAGAAAAAAGGTTCCCAACAAAATACACATGGTGGTACACCTAATAAATTGAATGTGGGTTCAAATAAGGTATTCAAAAATACTAAAAGAACTGGAT
>CAZUDG010000167.1:0-2352 GCA_964618775.1 uncultured Lachnospiraceae bacterium
TTACATTTATAATTGTCTTTGTCTGGTAGGTATCCATGGTTTGCATGCTTTATGCCTTGTTTCTTAAGGTCCTCTATAGTTACAGCAGATAGACTTTCTTCAAAACTATAAGTAACTTTTGCTTCAACCATATATTTGATTGATTTATGAACATGAAGGCCTTCTAGTTCTTCCCTTGCAATTATTCTTTCAATACCGTACTTGCCAGAATTCATGCTTGCATAAAGAATCTCAAGGGCTAATTTTTCTGTTTCTTTATCATTATCTTTTATATGTAAATAAGCTGAACCTCCACCTGTTTGTAAGTATGCTCTCCACTTAAGCTTTCCATTTTCCTCATAAATTAAATTATTTTCTTTCAAAAGGTTATTTAAATGAACCTTATAATTTACATTTATTTGACCATGGTCCCCTGAAATGATAAATACTGTATCATCATAAACTCCAGCGTCTTCAACTGATTTAATTATTCCACCAATTCTTTTGTCCATACGTTTTATGACTGCATCTACCTCTTTGCTATCTGTACCATAATTATGCTTTGAATCATCTAAATCAATTAAATGAAGCAACAAAAGATTGGGCTTCTTATTCTTAATTGTATCCATGGCACATAAGGTTGAAAAGTCATCTAAGTAAGGTTGATTTATACCTTGCAAAGTTTTGCCATATTTTAATCCCATAGCAATGGTAAAAAGTGGACTGCCGTTTTTTACTATCTTTAACATTTGGTTTTCATCATTGATAGCTACAATCTCTGGCAGATTGTATTTGATTGAAGACTTACCAGTAACAGGCCACATTATTCCTGCTGTTGTCATCTTTGCATCCTTTATGGCATCATAGATTGTAGGTGCTTTTATATTATCACGAAACCAATACCATTCTTGGTTTTTTTCTTCTATAAATGGTTGAAAAGGGTTATTATGTATAACACCATGCTTATTCGGATACACACCTGTTACAAGTGTAGAATGTACAACATATGTTAGGGTTGGATAAACACTATTTAGATTAGAAGTATAAATACCATTCTTAATTAGCCTTGATAAATTAGGAAGTTTTTTTGCCTTATTGAAGTTGTCCTGGGAAAATGCATCATAAGATATGAATACAACATGTTTAGCCGTTCTATTACTCTTCATTTGTCACCTCTTTTGGTAATCTTAGGAATACAATAAGTCCAAGAACAAACAGTGGAATAATTGAAAATATACTAACTTTTGCATCTCCTGATATGTCAGCTACAAAAGCCATTAAGGCTGGTCCAATTATTGCTGCAAATTTTCCAAATATATTGTAAAATCCAAAAAACTCATTGGAATTTTCTTTTGGAATGATTTTACCAAAATAGGACCTAGATAAGGCTTGGATACCACCTTGTGCTGAACCAATTAAGGCTCCAAGTACAAATATATGCCAAATAGCTGATATAAAATATGCAAATACACAGGCAATAATATATGTAATAATTCCCACTGTAATCATGGTTCTAGCAGAATACTTCTTGGCTAGTTTACCATAGGCAAGAGCACACGGGAATGCAATAATTTGAATTACCAGTAAAATCCCAAGTAAGGTAAACATATCAAGATTAGCACTACCTAATGCTGCTGATGCATAGGGAACCACCATTTTTATTATAGTATCTACCCCATCTATGTATAGAAAATATGCTATTAAAAAAGTAAAAACAACTTTATATTTCTTTATTTCTTTAAATGTTTTGCCTAGACGTTTGAAGCTATTATATACAGGCCTTGGCTCTGACTCAATGTAATGTTTTTGATGTACACTTTTAAGCATTGGAATTGTAAAAAGTCCCCACCATAATGCAGTTATAATAAATCCTATTTGGTAGCCTATTGCCTTGTCCATTCCCAAGAAATAAACAAAAACAAGACTTATTCCAAACGGAATTATACTTGCAATGTATCCGTAAGCAAAGCCACTTGAAGAAACTTGATCCATTCGTTCATTACTTGAGATATCTACCAAAAATGAATCATAAAATATGTTAGCCCCTGCAAAACCAATAGCTGATAAAATGTAAAATAGTATTAGTAATTGCCACTGTCCACTTTCAGGGGAAACGAAAGCTAGGGAAACTGTACTTAACATTCCAATAATCGCAAAAAAGGTGAAAAATCTTTTTTTCCTATCCTTATAGTCTGCTATTGTTCCTAAAATTGGGCTAAGTATAGCTATAAAAATACTGGCTAGTGAATTAAAGTACCCTAAATCCATACTGCTATCAACATTGGTAAACATACCAAATATAATAGGTAAAAAAGCAGTTGTAACTGCCATGGAATATGCTGAATTACCACAGTCATACATAATCCATGATTT
>CAZUDG010000168.1:0-2349 GCA_964618775.1 uncultured Lachnospiraceae bacterium
CTACATCTTGGTCTTCAAATGATTCATCTGCCATGACATGGCACCAGTGACAAGTTGAATAGCCTATTGATAAGAAAACAGGTTTATCTTCTTCTTTTGCTTTGTTAAATGCTTCATCACCCCAAGGATACCAGTCTACTGGATTATAGGCATGTTGAAGTAGATACGGTGATTGTTCATTAGTTAATCTGTTGGGATATGCATAATCTTTATTATTTATATTCATAAAATAAACTCCCTTGTGTTTTATATTTCTTTTCTTAATATAACCATTTTAATGAATAAGTATTAGTAAAAAGGTAAAAGTGACAAAAGAGTAAATCCCCTTTTGTCACTTTTGATAGGTTAATCTTTTTATTTTACTAATTCCTTAAATGCTTTAAAATATTTAATTAAATACCCTGCTGCATCTTTAACCAACATATCATTAGCAGCTGTATCTTTTACCTCATCGCTTGATTATTGGTTTGTTCCTCTTCTACTTTGCTTAAGAACTATACTCAAAACAAGTGCAATTACTGCAAATATTACTATCATCATGAAGACCAAAGTATAGTCCCCATCAGATTTTTCTAACAAACTACTGGATATCATTGGTCCAATAAATGCTGATGGTATAAGAGAAAAGTTTGTTACACTAAAGTTTTGAGAGTAGTGTTTAGTTCCAAAAAACGAATGTATGACAGATGAAGAAAGAGATGGTGCACCACCATAACATATGCCTACTAGTAAAAGGCCCACGAAAATTAACACAACATTGTTGTTCATAGATCCTAAAACTAAGGAAATACCAGAGAGTAACAATAAAATATTATTAATAATCATTGCTTTTAAATATCCTAATTTATCAAAAATCTGCCCAAAAATAACTCTTCCAAAACCATTAGACACTGAAACTAATAGTCCTAGAATTGCTGGAGCCCCAAATGCTACTGCAATAATGGCCGCACTGTTTATAACAAGCAATCCAGACGAGCTTACACCTATAACCCAGAAGAAAAAGCTCCAAAATGTAAATGTTCTTAACATTTCCTTAGTAGTGTACTGGTCTACAATAGCAACTTGCTTCTTAGTTTTATGTATCTTGATAGCGTCAGGGGGTTTTATTATGGATGATCCTACCACAAGCACCATAAATATAATTATTGCTAGAAGAAAAAATGTATTCATCAATCCGAATTTATTGATTAAAACATTTACTATACTTCCAAGTATCATACCGCCAAATCCAAAGCCCATAAGCAGTATTCCTGAGGAAAAACCAACTCTATCTGGGAACCACTTGTTAACATTTCCGATTATGTTGTTATATCCAATACCCACACCACCTCCACACAAAACTCCATACAAAACATATAATAACTTCAAGCTAGAGTCTTGATTTTGTGGGTTTAATCTGGACAAGCCAAAGAAACCTACAAGCAACAAAAATGCAGCAAATTTGATTACAGCACTTGTGCTAAATCGGTTGGAAAATCTACCACTTATAAAGCCACCTATGCAAAAAAACACCATTGAAATTGTGAATGTTAATGATAAATCAGAACTTGTCCAAGAAGGATAAAGCTCTTTAAAGGGTCCTGCAAATATAGACCATGCATAAAGCAAACCTAAAAACATTAGCATTATTGTACCTGTCACAAGATATAAATATTTATTCCCAGACTTATCTTTTGTCATTCAGTCTCCTCCTATAGATGCTCTTGCTTGTTATATCTACTTGATTAGTCATATAGTAAATTAGCATATTCTTCTCCAATCTTGATTTTTCAATGCTTTAGTTTCTTAATTGTACCAAAACATTAATCCCATGTCTATTGAAATATAATACCTTCAATAGAGTGTAAATTTAATATTCTATCTACTATATCCGCTATGATATATTCACCATTGTAAAGTATCTATCCAGTCATAACCCCATATTCGCGTTCCAACGATGAATCCCAATATTTTTATTTGGAATTGTTTCGACAAAATGTACCCTTTTACGACAATTTGCATAATATGAATTAGGAGGTGAATAAATATGAGTATGCCAAATATCCCTGATATAAAACCTGATATCGATTTATCAATTCATGATACAATTAACCTTTTATTAGCATCTATTGCATTAGAAGAATTAAGTATAGCTCACATCATGAATGCCGAAGGCGAAAAAATTCAAGAAATTATTAAATACAAATGTAATAGCCTAGAAGATTTACTTGAAATTGATAAGAGTGTTCAAAAAATGTTAAAAACTCTTATTCATAAAGAGATATTATTAGAAAATAAATTTGATAATGTTCTTGCATTAATGGATAAAACAAGATACTGCGATTGCAGACATATCTACAAAAAAGAAGA
>CAZUDG010000169.1:0-2269 GCA_964618775.1 uncultured Lachnospiraceae bacterium
TAATATAAATTAGCAAACATCCGATAAACAAATAGGAGGGATAGAATATGAGAGATATAAGAATGGTTTTGGAATTGGAGAAAGTAATACCCATTGCTGCAAAAGATGGTAAAGATCCAGAACTCAAAGTAAGTAAAATGATAGATGAAATGATAGAAAAGGAAAAAGAAAATAATACTTATCTATCATCATTTGAAGTTAATAAAAGTGAATTTGAAAGGATAGAAGAGGGAAACTTGATGTTTACCCTTGTAAAGAAGGCGATCGATTCTTACGACCCATACTTTGTTCATCCAGACTCATATGATGAATATGATGGTGAATCAAGAAATATAGCAGAGAAAATTATAATAGGAATGTCTATAGATGAGATTGCTGAAATTATGAAAGAGGAATTCAATTTTTCTTTTTCACCAGACTTCGAAAGGGAAGACTTTTATGAATCTGCTGAGGCAGTATATAACTTGCTAGAAGAGAGTATAGATAAACCTATTATAAAAGATGGAGTAATTACAAAAAAAGATAAAGTGTATGTTAAACTAACATTATGTAAAGTGATTCCAGTAAAGGCGTTAGAAAAAGAGGATGGAATAATGAAGGCGATTAAGATAGTTTTCGATAAAATTGATTCTGATAAAGAAACAAAATCAGATTTATCATCTTTTAATATATCACTTAGCTATAATACCAAAGATATAAGTTAAGTGTGATAAAGAAGTAATGTTTATAATGAGCATATATAACCTATTAACATAAAAAACAGACAGCTATAGCTAATAGATATGAAGGCTATAAAAGAAAGGGTGTTCCTATGACTTACACATTAAAGGATTATGAAAATTACTTGAAGAATTTAAAGAAGGTTAATGAACTAAGTTGGGTAAAAAACTATCTTGACCTGAAGGAAAAGCCAAACTTCTGGACAATCATAGAATATGGTAAATACGAAAGTTCCAATGGTAGATCAGCTCATGAAACTAGGATGTCAAAAATGATTAGATGGATGATGGACCCAAATGAAAATCATGGCCTAGGTAATATCTTCGCCTATAAGCTTATGGACTTATTGGGTGAAACTTATGAGTATTCATTAGAAGAAAACAAAGAAATAAAAACCATTGCAGAATATTATTCTAAGATTAAGGAAGATTCTAAGGTTAAGAAGGATAATAAGGATCGTAGGGTTTATATTGATGTATTATATAAAGATTTGTCTAGAAAAATGTGCTTGGCAATTGAACTTAAGCAACATGCCAAGGAGGGACAAAGGGAAAATGGGAGCTCTCAACTAGACGATTATGAATTAGTAGTTGGGAACTTGACAAAAGGAAAAGAACTTGAGCCTTACTATATCTTCTTAACACCGTTAAAAGAGAAACCAACAAATAAACAGTGGCATGCTCTGGGTTATCAAGAATTAATTGATTTAATTAACGAGGTCTATAATGACTACATGATTCATTCTAATCATCCTTATGTGGAAGATGTTAAAAAAATAATTATGGACTTTAAGGATGAGCTACAAAGGACTTTGGATATTAAAAAAAGAGATAAAGACAAAATTGATATCATCAGAAAGTTTTCAAATAAAGAAAAAGGTCTTACGAAATCCTTAGCTAAAGAGATTCAAGAGGACATAGATTCAAAACGAATGGAAGAATTAATAAAAATCAACAAAGAGGAAGATTTGAATATAAAAGAACTAATACTATTGGTAAATGAGTGTCTTAATTCACAAGACCACAGTATTAACTCTGAAGTCCAAGTGCTGACAAGAAAGATATATAATTATCTATCAGGAGACAAAGTCTTAGATACGGTTCAGATAAGGGAATATTCAGAAAAGGAAACTAGTACTCCCATAAAGTCTAATCTGGTTAATTCTCATGGAATTAAATTTGTAAGAATGCAGTTAACCCATGGTAAGGGGCAGGGTGTAAATATGTATAGTGAGGATGGAAAACACAGGATTTACCTATCTGGAGAAAGCAGTGGGAGATTCCCTAATCATGGGGTGCAACTCTTGGAAGTTCCTAATAAAGGTAAAATGATTCGTTCGGACAAACTAAAAACAGGAACTTTTAAACTAAAGGATAACTTGATTCTAGAAGATAAGATACATGATAAAGATGGGAATATGGTAACTTTTGATCAACTTATGGAAGATTACATAATCCCAGCCCTTAAAGAATTAGGTGATAAAATAGTAGACTTATCATGATGAGTCTAAAACCATATATAGTTTTTAAGATGTTAGGGAAAGGATTTT
>CAZUDG010000170.1:0-2251 GCA_964618775.1 uncultured Lachnospiraceae bacterium
TTTGAAAATATGTATGAGGAGGATAGACATGGCGAAGCAAATGCCATATTTGCTGACTCCTTTGGCTATGTTTGGGTGCTACATCAAATTTACAAGGTAGTAAGCCATTTTAAATGACGTCTGGTTAATGATTATCAAATACTTCTTAGGGCATAATAATCTTATAAGGTACTAATAAGATTGTAATACTTTAAAAGAGGTAATGTGAATGAGCGTAGCAAGTAAGACTTTAACAAGTGATATAAATGAAAATAAAAGAATATTTAAACAGTGTTTACCTATTGGAACAAGTTTTGATATTATAGGCAGGGATTTAAAAGTTGCTAACAAAGAGGCCTATTTAATATTTATTGATGGATTTGCAAAAGATGATATCATGCTTTTGATATTGAAAAAGCTACAAAGTTTAGATAACGGAGAATTAAATCAGGATATTATATCTTCTTTGATGGAAAAAGAAATCGGGTATATTGAAGTTGATAGGTTTACTGATATTGAACAGGCAAAATCAATGCTATTAGCTGGTGCTGTAGTTTTTATAATTGACGGTACTAATGAAGGAATTATAATAGATGCAAGAGAATATCCATCAAGAAGTCCCCAGGAGCCAGATTTAGAGAAGGTTACAAGAGGAGCAAGGGACGGGTTGGTTGAAACAGTTATATTTAATACAGCATTGATTCGTAGAAGGCTTAGGGATCCCAATCTAATATTTGAAATAACGAGTGTTGGTAAGCGCTCTAAAACAGACGTGGTAATATCTTATATTAAAGGAATTGCTGATGATAAAGTAATTACAGAAGTAAAAGATAAAATTGATAAAATAGATACAGGTGCTCTTGTAATGGGAGAGAAAACCTTAGATGAACTATTAATTAAGAAACATTGGTACAATCCATTACCCCAAGTTAAGTTTACCGAAAGGCCTGACGTAGTTGCAGCTCACTTGATGGAAGGGCACATTGCAATTATCGTAGATACATCACCTAGTGTAATGATAATACCTGTTACCTTGTTTCATTTTACCCAACATGCAGAAGATTATTATCAAAATGTTTCAGTGGGAACTTATTTGAGATGGGTTCGTTTTATTGGAATGGTCTGTGCACTTATATTGCCACCAGTGTGGTACTTATTAGTTAAACATAAAGAGTTGTTACCTGGAGCTTTACATTTTATAGGACCAGAAGATAGCGGGAACATCCCCATAATCGTCCAATTTTTACTATTGGAATTTGGATTAGACTTGCTGCGTCAATCATCTATCCATACACCTAGTGCACTTACAACATCTCTGGGTATTATTGGCGGTTTACTGATTAGTGATTTAGCAGTTAAGGTCGGCTTTTTTGTTCCAGAGACGGTATTATATATGGCAATTGC
This sequence comes from uncultured Lachnospiraceae bacterium, assembly GCA_964618775.1. GTDB lineage: Bacteria > Bacillota > Clostridia > Lachnospirales > Lachnospiraceae > JAAYRG01. Next base: position 1,384 of record CAZUDG010000170.1, read on the forward strand.
AGCCATAGGAACATTTGCAACTCCAAGTATGGAGTTTTCCATGGCCCTTCGGTTGTTTAGGTTGTTTTTATTAGTTTTAGCAGGCTTGTTTGATGTTCCTGGTTTTATAGTTGGAATAATAATTTTATCAATTATCACATATACTACAAGTTCTTTTGAACATGCAAAAAAATACACTTGGCCACTTATTCCCTTTGATGGGAAAGCTCTGTCCCACATATTATTTAGAATGCCTATTCCGGATTTAAAAAATAAGGATGAAGGTAACAAATAGGGAAATTATGGGTGATAGGTAGTAACAAAGTAATCAAAAACTTAAGGTGATTTATATGGATAAATGTGTTTTAATTAAACCAGATATTTCTTATGAAAAAGATATTCTAGCCTTTCGTCAAGAAATGTTAGATGCTAACAGCTCTATGGACGGTACTGGTTCGCTCAAAACGATGGATAATGTAAGTGATTGGTTAGAGTTTCATAAGAGGTGTGAAAATGAAGAAACCCTACCAGAAGGTTTAGTTACATGCGAACAATTTATATATGTACGGGAATCAGATAATAAAATACTTGGCATGATCCAATTTCGTCATTATTTTAATGATTATCTTAAAGAATGTGGTGGTCATATAGGATACTCAATTCGTCCTTGCGAAAGAAGAAAAGGATATTCTAAAGGGATGCTTGCTGATTGTCTTAGAATATGCAAATCACATGGACTTCATAAGGTTTTGATTACATGTATTCAAGGAAATGAAGCCAGTAAAGCTACCATTTTGGCTAATGGTGGAGTATATGAAAGCACTGTCTATAATGTGGTTGAGAATAAATATTATGAAAGATACTGGATAACTATATCCACTTAGAATTA
>CAZUDG010000171.1:0-2238 GCA_964618775.1 uncultured Lachnospiraceae bacterium
AGGAGATTGTGAAAAAGAGTTTGTTATGAAGATATTAAAGAGCATGAATAGTAAAGGATAGTGAATATATTTCATCACAAAACGAAAAAGCCCTCCTTTAAACGGGGATTACCGATAATGTTAATTATACACATAGTGATTGTTATATCTATTTAGCTTGGTCAAACTATTTCCTTATAGAGATTATTCTTTCAAACCAATATTCTACTTGGGATTTATTCAGGCAATCTTTTAAATAAACTAAATTAAAGGGATGACTTATATTAAAATCTTGTATTGGAATTTTTTTAAGATATCCCTTTGCCAATTCTTTTCTTACTGCTTCTTGGTACATGAAAGTTATGCCAACATTTTCATGGCATAATTCTTTTATCACATTCATATTACTAATTTCAATTCTTCTTTTAAAATCTTTAATTCTAAGATTCTGATTATAAAGTGCATTTTCAAATATATCACGGGTTCCACTGCCTTGTTCACGTAAAATAAGGTTTTGCGTAAGTAATTCATCTAGGGTATTAACCTTGTTGGCTAGTTTGTTTTGTGGAGAACAGACACCAATAAATTTTTCGTTGGATATTAATTTAAATTCGAATTTATTTTTGTCAAAATGTCCTTCTAGCAAGGCAAAGTCTATTTTCCCATTCCAGAGCATTTCTAAAAGAATGTGAGTGTTTTCTACAAACATTGAAATGTTGGTTTCTGGGTCATCTTTAATTATTTGATGTAAAATAGGGGGAATGGTATATTCTCCAATAGTTAGAGTTGATCCAAAATTAAGGGGCTTAACTTGATTTTTAATGCGATGTAACAAGGGTAAGATTCGTTCTGAATTAGCATTAAGTGTTTTTACATATTCCTGTAATGCGTCACCTTCCTCTGTAAGAGAAAATTTTTTACCCTTAGCTGAAATTAATATTACCTGATAATAATTCTCCAAAAACTGTATATGTTGTGAAACTGCAGGTTGTGTTATATTTAATTCTTCAGCTGTCCTTGTATAGTTACCAGTTTCACATAGTGTGAGAAATGTTTGCAATCTATGATCTAACATGTATTACCTCCTATAAGCCAAGTTTATATAAGTATAAAGTATTATAATTATATTTTATAACAATAGGGTGATATACTCAAGTATGTATTTAAGAATATTTGGAGGAAAAGTATGTTGAAAAGAATAAAAGAAATAGTACCAGGTTTATTGTTTAGTGTATTTGTTGCAATAATTGCAATGTTTTTAAGTAGTTTAATTCCAGGTGATATTATCGGGGCTACTGTTATGGCTCTTTTAGTAGGTATAGCACTGAACCCCGTGTTTAGTAGATATAAGCAGTTTAATGAAGGTGTAAACTTTTCAGGGAAGATGATTCTTCGTATTGGTATTATACTTATGGGTGTAAATATGAACTTTGCTGAAGTGGTAGATGTCGGTAAGTATTCTCTCTTTGTAATGATTTTTACTATGGCAACTGCATTTGGTGCAGGAAATTTAGTTGGAAAATTGTTTGGCATGAACTGGAAACTAACAAATCTATTATCAGTCTCTACTGCAATATGTGGTGGCTCTGCTGTGGCAGCAGTAGGACCTGTTATTAAGGCAAAAGATGAAGATGTGGCATATGCAATATCTTCAACATTTATATTTGATGTTATTACTGTTGTGGTGTTTCCATGGATTGGTATGGCACTTGGCATGTCTGCCGTAGGTTATGGTTTGTGGACTGGTACAGCTGTTAATGATACATCTTCAGTTGTAGCAGCAGGTTATGCTTTTTCTGACCTTGCAGGACACACAGCAGTTATAGTAAAGCTAACAAGAACCCTATTTATCATTCCTTATGTGTTAATATTTTCTGTTATTACTGAAAGATTAGAAGCAAAATCAAATGGTGGAAATGGACGTGCACCACTTAACATGAAGAAGATATTCCCTTATTTTATTATATTATTTCTTGTAGTTGTGGGCCTTCGTAGTTCAGGAATTATACCTGTTAATATGGTGCCAGCACTTTCTACTAGCTCAAGATTTTGTATGGTAATGGCTTTATCAGCAATTGGTCTTAAAACAAGTATTGGAGATATTAAGGAGATTGGATTTAAACCGATGATTCTAGGCTTTATCGTTGATACATTGGTAGTATTTGTATCTCTAGGTGTTCAGATATTAACAGGTAGATTCTAAGAAAAGATTCACATAAAGTTCACAGTGCCAGGTACCAAACCCGGTTTGGTACCTGG
>CAZUDG010000172.1:0-2180 GCA_964618775.1 uncultured Lachnospiraceae bacterium
TTAAATTATGCTTTCCCGTCACAACCTAATACGTTAACAATTTTGTGAGCAACTACATCTTTAACATATTGTCTACCAAGAGTTAGGTATGATCTTGGATCAAATGCATCTGGTTGCCCAGCTAATACTTCTCTTACGCCAGCAGTTAGTGCAAGACGTAAATCAGAGTCAATATTAACTTTACAAACTGCGGATTTAGCTGCTTCTCTTAACATCTCTTCTGGAATACCAATTGCGTCTTGTAACTTGCCACCGTTCTCGTTAATAATCTTAACGTAGTTTTGTGAAACACTTGAAGCACCATGTAGAACAATTGGGAAGTTTGGAAGACGTTTTTCGATCTCTTCTAATATATCAAAGCGAAGTACTGGTTTTTGACCTGGCTTAAATTTAAATGCACCATGGCTTGTTCCTATTGCAATCGCAAGAGAATCAACACCTGTACGGTCAACAAACTCTTCTACTTCATCAGGTTGGGTATAACTAGCGTCTTCAGCTGATACATTAACATCATCTTCAATTCCTGCTAGCTGGCCTAGTTCACCTTCTACAACTACTCCTTTATCATGAGCATATTCTACAACTCGTTTAGTTAAAGCAATATTCTCATCAAATGGAAGACTTGAACCATCAATCATAACAGATGTAAACCCACCATCAATTACGGCTTTGCATATTTCAAAATCTGCACCATGATCTAAATGCAGAGCTATTGGAATATCTTGTTCTTCTAGTGCCGCTTCTACTAATTTCACTAAATATGAATGTTTAGCATACTTTCTAGCTCCTGCAGAAACCTGTAAAATAAGCGGTGCATTTAACTCACCAGCTGCTTCTGTAATGCCTTGAATCAGTTCCATGTTGTTAACATTGAAAGCACCTATAGCATAGCCGCCCTCATAAGCTTTTTTAAACATTTCAGTTGTTGTAACTAATCCCATAATATAACCTTCCTTATATTTGATATTTAGATTGTTTTATAGGACAATCTATAAACCAATGTGTAGTATGTTAATAGATTGAAAATAAATCAATTATATAACAAATTCTTTTATCATATATTTCTACACTTAACTCTTACCTAATAATAACAAATATTAATTTTTTATACAAGTTATAAAATAGCGTTTTTAGAAATTGTAGGGAATTATCCAATAAACATTGCATCTCCAAAACTAAAAAATCTATATCCCTCATCAACTGCCATCCTATATGCACCCAAGACATTATCTTTTCCTGCTAAAGCGGAGACTAACATTATAAGGGTGGATTCTGGCAAATGAAAATTAGTTATTAAACAATCTAAGACTTTAAACTTATAGCCTGGATAAATAAAAATCTCTGTGTTATTACTTCCTGGAACTATCATCCCATCTTCATTTGCAGCTGATTCTAAGGTTCTACAACTTGTAGTTCCAACACATATTATTCTACCGCCATTCTTCTTGGTATTATTTATTTTATCTGCTTCTTCTTGATTAATCTGGTAAAATTCAGAATGCATATGGTGTTCCAATATATCATCTTCCTTAACAGGCCTAAAGGTTCCAAGACCAACATGGAGGGTAACATTAGCAATTATAACTCCCATATCTTCTATTTGTTTCAACAAATCATTGGTGAAATGAAGTCCTGCTGTCGGTGCCGCTGAGGATCCATCATGTTTTGCATAAACAGTTTGATAACGATTTTTATCTTTTAATTCATGAGTAATATATGGTGGCAGAGGCATGGAACCTAGTTCATCAAGTATTTCCTCAAAAATACCCTCATAATTAAACTTAATATATCTATTACCTTCATCTCCTACTTTTATAACTTCACCTTTAAGTAGGCCCTCTCCAAAAACAAGTTTTTGTCCTATTTTTGCTTTCTTACCTGGTTTAACAAGTGTTTCCCAAATATCATCTTCATTTCTTTTTAGCAATAACACCTCAACTTTACCACCACTAGCCTTTTTTTCTCCAAACAATCTAGCTGGTATTACTTTGGTATTATTAAGTACCAGACAATCTCCTTTTTTAAGATAGGACAAAATATCTTTAAATATTTTATGGTTAACTGCTCCCGTTTCTTTATCTAAAACCATAAGCCTAGAGCCCGATCTATCTTCTATTGGATCTTGGGCAATTAATTCTTCTGGTAATTCAAAATTAAAGTCTTGTTTCTTCATTTTATCT
>CAZUDG010000173.1:0-2158 GCA_964618775.1 uncultured Lachnospiraceae bacterium
AAACGTGTTTTAAGTTGATTAGAAGTAATTCGAGTTAATTATTTATTGGCAGTAATATTAAGAAGGATGTGGCTAAATGTATAAATCTATAGACTTATTTGCAGGAATTGGTGGCATTAGAATGGGGTTTGATAATGCCTTTAAAGATAAGACGGAAACTGTTTTTGTAAGTGAATGGGATGAAAAAGCACAAGAAACATACAGGGCTAACTTTAAGGACGATTTCAATATTCAAGGAGATATAACGAAGATAGCTGCAGAGGATATACCGAATCATGATATATTGCTGGCTGGCTTTCCATGTCAATCATTTTCCTTAGCAGGTTTTAAAAAGGGATTTGAAGATACAAGAGGTACATTATTTTTTGATATTGCACGTATTGTTAAGTACCATAAACCAAAAGTTGTTTTTTGTGAAAATGTAAAAAATCTTGTAAACCATGATAGGGGTAAAACATTTAAAACAATAACAAGGATTCTTGAAGAACTTGATTATAAAATTTATTCAAAGGTACTTAATAGTAAAAAATTTGGTGTTCCTCAAAATAGAGAAAGAATTTACATGGTAGCTTTTAGGAATGATATTGCACCAGAAGATTTTAAATTTCCTGAAAGTGCAGGAAAGAAAACTGTTATAAAAGATATTATAGAAGAAGAAGTGGTTTCTGCAAAATACTACTTATCAAATACATATCTTAACACATTAAGAAAACATAGAGCAAGGCATGAAAAGAAAGGGAATGGGTTTGGATATCAAATTAGAGATATTAATGATATTGCAGGAACAATAGTATGCGGTGGAATGGGTAGAGAACGAAATCTAATTATTGATAAAAGACTAATAGACTTCACTCCCGTTACTCATATAAAAGGAGAAGTTAACAGGGAATATGTAAGGAAAATGACACCTAGAGAATGGGCTAGATTACAAGGCTTTCCTGATACATTTGAATTACCTGTAGCAGATACTCATTTATATAAACAGTTTGGTAATTCAGTAACGATTCCTGTAATAGAGGCTATTGCTAAAAGAATTAAGGGGGTTCTTGAATGCTCAGAGGAAACATTGGAGAATGGTCAGAAATATATGTACTATTAAAACTTTTAGCTGATGGAAAGGTTTATGCTGCTGATGGCGACTTAAACAAAATTAAAGATATTTACTTTCCTATAATAAAAGTCATCAGAGAAGAAATAAAGGGAGAAGTAATAGAATATCATACAGGAGAGAATATTAAAATTTATCATAATGGTCTAGAAATAGGATGTGTTCCAGATTATATCTTTGATAAAGAATCAGAAAGCCTTGTAAATAATTTGGTTAATAAAACAAAAAAGGGTGCATTTTCCATTGAAAAGACAGAAAAATTTATGAACAATATTCATTGTTTTAAACTTAAGGCTCCTTCTGCTAATAAAGCTGATATTATGTTAAATATAATAGATATTAATACAGGATATAATCCTACAGTAGGATTTAGTATAAAATCGGATTTGGGATCCGCCCCTACCCTTCTTAATGCGGGTAAATCAACGAATTTTATCTATAAGATCAATCATCAATATAAAAATATAATAAGTGAAACGAATGATATATATGTAACTAAAAGGAATAAAAGACATACAGATGTTAGAGGAAGATTAAACAATATAATTAATAATAATGGTACTCTAGAATATTATAATATGAATAATGAAACATTTAAGAACAACTTGATATTAATTGACAGTAAAATGGATGAAATTTTAGCTCAAACTTTAATTTATTTTTATAGTGAAGGCGTTAACAGTTGTACTGATATGGTTCAAAAGCTTGAAGAAACGAACCTAATGAAATATGGTAATGTAAATGCATATTCTTATAAATTCAAGAAGTTTTTGACAGCAGTTGCTTTAGGAATGCGACCAGCAACAGAGTGGGATGGAATTGATGAGGCTAGTGGTGGATATATTGTAGTTACAAAAGAAGGAAATGTTTTGGCATATCACATATATAACAGAAACTATTTTGAAGAATATCTTTTGAAAAATACAAAATATGAAACAGCCTCGACATCAAAACATGATTTTGGAGAACTATACGAAGAGAATGGGGATGCTTTCATAAAACTAAATCTACAGATAAGGTTTATATAAAAAGGGAGTGTCGTGGGGACGT
>CAZUDG010000174.1:0-2131 GCA_964618775.1 uncultured Lachnospiraceae bacterium
TTGAGCAAAATGCTTAAACTATCTATTCCTATTATGATTCAAAATTTGATTACATCTTCACTTAATATGGTGGATACCATTATGGTTGGGAAATTAGGTGAAGTAGAGATAGCTGCAGTTGGCATAGCTAATCAGTATTTTTTCTTTTTTAGTATGATACTTATAGGCTTATGCGCGGGATGTAGTGTTTTTATTTCTCAGTACTGGGGAAAGCAAGATTATGCCAACATAAAAAAAATCCTTGGTATAGGATTAATATCATCATTGATAGTTTCTGTAGTTTTTATGTCTATAGGATTTATTAGTCCGGAAAGAATAATATCAATATTCAACAAAGATTCTACAGTTGTCGAAATGGGAGGCAAATATTTATTTATTGTATTATTTAGCTATATATTTACAGCGATAACCTTTGTCTATAGCTTTTCCTTGCGTTCAATCGGTAATACTGTTGCTCCTTTAATAGTGAATATATCGGCTCTTTTATGTAATGTGTTTTTTAATTATGTTCTTATCTTTGGTAAATTTGGGGCTCCTGCATTAGGCGTAGTAGGGGCTGCTATTGCTACATTAATAGCCAGAGTAGTGGAATCTATAGTAATTATTTTTTTAGTTTATAAAGATAAAGGGGTACTTGCAGTAAAAATATCGGAACTTTTGGATTTTAATATGGATTTTATCAAAAGATCATTCAAAATAATTCTACCTGTTTTGTTAAACGATTTACTGTGGGCGCTAGCTAGCCTGATTTATTCCTTTGTCTATGGTAGAATGGGTACAGGTGCTACAGCTACTATTCAAATATGTAATACGGTAAGTAATATGTTTATGGTGGTGGCCTTTGGAATTTCAAGTGCATCTTCAATAATGATTGGAAAAAGTATAGGTGAAGGAAAAGAAGACCAAACCCTTGATTATGCTAAAAAGTTTTTGTTGGTTACTTTCTTCATCGGCATAATTGCAGGTATAGGCTTAGCCTTAACATCTCCTTTAATCCTAAGCTTTTTTAATGTCTCTGACCAAGTAAAAAATAGCACCCTTATTATACTTTATATAATTTCTATTATATTTGTTGTAAGATTTTTGGGAATGGTTATTATAGTTGGTATTTTGCGCGGGGCAGGGGATGCAAGAAGTTCACTATTAATTGAGGGCTTTACTATGTGGTTTATAGGAGTTCCTTTGACTGTCTTGGGGGCATTTGTGTTTAAATTTCCTGTACATTTTGTGTATGGCTTGGTAATTTTAGAAGAAATAGCAAAGCTTATTTTAGGACTAAGGCGGTTGAAATCTAGAAAATGGATTAATAATGTTACATAAAACTGCTACTAGCAGCCACATAAGATAAAATTTTATATATTTAATAGTTATTAAGAACTGGGATTGATTTTGGAGGGATTAGAAAATATGAATCTGTTAAAGAACAAGTTGTTTTATTTTTTATGGATTGGAGGTGAAACTTTTCTTGCAGGTGCTGTCAATATTTGTGCAATAATCTTATTTGGAAAGACCATAACCCATCATACAGGAAATATCAGTTTTGCTGCAATGGCCCTTGCTAACGGAGAAATACTAACATTTATAAAAATTTTTATATATATTTTTATGTTTTTTCTTGGGTCTATAATTTCAGGATTGCTTTATTATAGGACCAAACAAAGTGTAATCCAATATCATGCTATTGCTCCAATTGCATTTGGTATAATTCTTTTTCTATCCTTTAATATAATAGGTGCCAACGAGGTCTTTCTAGGAATATTTGCATTTGGAATGGGAATTAAAAATGGAATTTATATAAAGATTCGTGGAGTTTTAGTAAGGAAAACACATATGACGGGATATCTAAGTGATTTGGCTTTTGTAATAAGTGAAGTAATTCGAGGAAACCGTGAAGAAGTATGGAAACTAAAGTTTTACTTGTTTTCTATTATTATTTTTTTCATAGGAGGTCTAGCCTTTGCCGTAATTATCCGGATTATAGATGTTAGAATTATCGAATTATTAGCAATATTATACATTATAATTGGGATCTTGGTAAGTTTAGGTATTGTAAAGGGAATTGTTGAGGATGACACTAGTATCGAATAAGTCCATAAGAATAAGCCCAATAAGGTGATGAAACCCAGGAGCT
>CAZUDG010000175.1:0-2094 GCA_964618775.1 uncultured Lachnospiraceae bacterium
TAATTACCCTTCAAGATTATTATCATAATATTCTTCAACAATCCTGTCTATGTAATTATCGTCTAATTCTCCAAACTCTTCCTTAACTAGGTCTTTAATCTTTTCAATTACATTTAAGAAATACACTTCGTCACTATCAAATTCTTCATAATTTATAATGTTATTAATATTATCTTTTGTAATATTGTTTGTAAGCCAAGTTGTGATTTGGCTGGTTTGGTTTTTCTCATCATCAATCTCTAAGGATAAGGCTTTTGCCTTGTTATATGAGGAAAAACCTATTAATAAAAACACTATACATAGTATAGCAAATATAATATAAGAAAAAAGGCCGTTAATTAGGTTAATTACACCAACAATGTTTATTATTAAAAACACCATACCTATTAATGCTACAGCAACAAATGTAATTGCAGTAGATTTAAAGTCTTCATATTTTTCTTCTTTATTGACAAATACTGACGAACTTGAAGGTCTTAATATGCTATTCTCACTGATGTCTTCTTCAAAGTTTTCATCAAAATCTTTATTAATTAAATCATCTTCATATCTTTCTTCTGAATTCTTACTATCATCTTTCGGATCATATTCAGAATCTTCTGAATTATATTCTAAATTTATATCTGATTTTGTTGACATTTGAATGGGCTCTTTTCTTTTTTATTCTTTTATCTTAAACAAATGATAGTTTTTCTTACCCTTACGAAGAAGCAGTCCACCATCTGAGTTAAAATTGCTTGCAGTAAATGATTGTTCAATATCATTAATCTTTTTATCATCAATAGATACTCCACCTTGTTGCACGGTTCTTCTAGCATCAGAACGAGATGAGCAAAGTTTTGAATCTACTAATAATGAAAGGATATTAATTCCTTCATCAAATTCTTCCCTTGTATAAGAAGTTGCTGGAATGTTTTTAGTATCTTGTTCACCGCTAAATAGTGATTTGGCTGCATCACGAGCTTTTATAGCTTCTTCTTCACCATGAACAATTTTAGTAATTTCATAAGCAAGAACTTCTTTTGCTTCATTAATCTGGGAGCCAGGAAGGGAACCTAGTCTTCTTACTTCATCCATTGGTAGGAAGGTTAACAAGCCAAGACATTCTTCAACCTTAACATCTTCAATGTTTCTCCAGTACTGGAAGAATTCATAAGGGCTTGTTTTATTAGGGTCTAACCATAAAGCACCTTTCATGGTTTTACCCATTTTAATACCATCACTTGTAGTAAGTAATTTAAAGGTTAATCCAAAGGCAGGAACTTGTTCTTTTTTACGAATTAAATCAACTCCAGCGATAATATTTGACCATTGGTCATTACCACCAAGCTGCATAGTACAATCAAAGTCTTGATTCAACTTTAAGAAGTCGTATGCTTGCATTAACATGTAGTTAAATTCAAACATAGTAAGTCCAGACTCCATTCTGTTTTTATAAGCATCAACAGAAAGCATCTTATTAACTGAAAAATGAACCCCAACTTCTCTCATAAAGTCTACGTAGTTTAAATCTAATAACCAGTCTGCATTATTAATAACGATTCCTTTATCATCACTAGAAAAGTCTAAATATTTTGAGATTTGCTTTTTAAAACAAGCCACATTATAGTCTATGGTTTCCCTTGTCATAAGAGATCTCATATCTGATCTACCAGAAGGGTCACCTATTAATGTAGTACCTCCACCGAGTAGTGCTATAGGTCTGTGACCTGCTTTTTGCATATGCATCATAGCCATTATAGTTAAAAAATGTCCTGCAGTTAAACTATCTGCAGTGGCATCAAAGCCTATATAAAAGGTAACTTTCTCCTTACCTAGTAATTCTATGATTTCATTTTCATGGGTGGTTTGTTCGATAAAACCACGCTCTGCTAATACGTCATAAACATTTCTTGACATTGTGTTTCCTCCTAAATTCTTTATTATTCAAAATTAAAATAATTATAAATGATAATTTGACATATTGCAACGCCTCACTGTGAAACTTTCAAGTCTTATCAAATAAATAAAATGATTTGTTTAAATATTAAAGCAACAAATAGATTTGTTTAAAAATGAAGTTGATATTTTTGAGAACATGATACAAGTCATATA
>CAZUDG010000176.1:0-2086 GCA_964618775.1 uncultured Lachnospiraceae bacterium
AAAAATAGGAGGTGCGGGCATGTCACGAATTGGTAGAATGCCTATCGCTATACCTGCAGATGTTACAGTGGATATAGCAGAAAATAATAAAGTGACTGTGAAAGGTCCTAAAGGAACCCTTGAAAGAGTGTTGCCAGAAGAGCTTACCATTAAGATAGAAGATGGTGCAGTTGTAGTAGAAAGACCTAATGACATTAAGAAAATAAAATCTTTACATGGTCTAACAAGAACATTAATTGCTAATATGATAGAAGGTGTAACTAAGGGCTATGAAAAGGTTCTTGAAATAAATGGCGTTGGATATAGAGCGGCAAAAGAAGGAAAGAACTTAAATCTTACACTTGGCTATTCACATCCATTAGTTATGGAAGATCCTGAAGGCGTAGAGACAATAGTTGAAGGTCAAAACAAAATTATTGTAAAAGGTATGGATAAAGAAAAAGTTGGCCAACATGCTGCTGAAATTAGAGATAAAAGAAGACCTGAGCCATATAAAGGTAAAGGTGTTAAGTATGCTGATGAAATTATTAGACGTAAAGCCGGTAAAGCAGGCAAGGCATAATAGGAGGTGTGAAAGGTAATGGTTAATAAAAAGTCTAGAAGTGTAGTTAGAAAAAATAAACATAGAAAATTACGTAAACGTTTCACAGGTACTCCTGATAGACCACGTTTAGCGGTGTTTAGAAGTAATAAGCATATGTATGTACAGATAATAGATGACACAGTAGGAAATACGCTAGTATCGGCGTCAACAACTCAAAAAGAGGTTCAAGATCAAATCGAACACACAAGTGACGCAGAGGCAGCTTCCTATCTTGGCACTATAATTGCTAAGAGAGCTTTAGAAAAAGGAATTTCGACTGTTGTCTTTGACAGAGGTGGCTTCATATATGCTGGTAAAGTTAAGCAATTAGCAGAAGCAGCTAGAGAAGCTGGTCTAGAATTCTAAGAAGGAGGAGAATGCATGAAACGAACAATAATTGATCCTAATCAATTAGAATTAGAGGATAAAGTAGTATCCATAAAACGTGTTACAAAAGTTGTTAAAGGTGGACGTAATTTCAAATTTACAGCCTTAGTAGTGGTTGGAGATAAAAACGGTCATGTAGGTGTAGGATTAGGTAAAGCATCTGAAATTCCAGAAGCAATAAGAAAAGGAAAAGAAGATGCAGCTAAGAACTTAATCAGAGTTCCACTTGATGAAAACAGTAGTGTTCCACATGACATAACTGCTGAATATAGCGGTGCAAATATATTATTGAAACGTTCTCCTGATGGTACCGGAGTAATCGCAGGAGGTCCTGCGCGTAATGTTCTTGAAATCGCTGGATTTAAAAATATACGTGCGAAATCTCTTGGCTCAAACAACAAACAAAACGTTGTATTAGCAACTATTGAAGGACTAAAGCAACTTAGAACTCCTGAAGAGGTAGCTAAACTTCGTGGTATTTCTGTTGATGAGATACTAGGTTAGGAGGAAGCAAACATGGCAGATAAAGTTAAAATAACTTTAGTGAAATCTACAATTGGTGCTACAGCAAAGCATAAAAAAATAGTAGAATCATTAGGTTTACGTAAATTAAACAAATCAATTGAACTACCTAATAATGATGCAACTAAAGGGGTAATTGCCCATATAGGTCATTTGGTGAAAGTAGAAGAGATATAATATAACATGAGGAGGTGTTAACCTTGAATTTATCAGAATTGAAACCAGCAGAAGGTTCTAAGCAAAAAAGATTTAGAAAAGGTCGTGGCCATGGTTCAGGGAATGGTAAAACTGCAGGAAAAGGCCATAAAGGACAAAGAGCTCGTTCAGGGCGTCCAAGAGTTGGATTTGAAGGTGGTCAAACTCCTTTATTCGTAAGAATACCTAAAAGAGGTTTTACAAATAGAAATTCTAAAGAAATCATCGCTGTTAATGTTGAAGAATTAAATATATTTGAAGACGGTAGCTTAGTTACTATAGAATCACTACAAGAAAAAGGCATTGTGGGCAATCCAAGAGATGGTGTTAAAGTCCTTGGAAATGGAGAACTTACTAAGAAGCTTGATGTGAAAGTGAATGCATATAGTAAAAGTGCAA
>CAZUDG010000177.1:0-2067 GCA_964618775.1 uncultured Lachnospiraceae bacterium
TCCTTACAATATAATCTGGTCCCCTACCACTGCGTTTTTTACAAATCATAAAAGGTGTAGAAACTTCAAGTGAAGGTACCATTGACCAAGACTCAGTAAGATTTTTTTCTACTATAGTACCATATATGTATGCTATAGGTATCCAGTGAGCAAGCTTTGTAAATGTAATATCCTCTTGTGAAACATTTCTAACAGAAGCTGTCCATTTCAGGCCATCATCAAGGAGAATATATTGGTAATAAAATTCTAGACCTGATGCTCTTTTTATAAAAGTAATCTTTTCGCCATCTAGCATTTGCTTATATATGGGCAATGTACCTGTTTCTTGAAGTTTCCTTTGTTGAAATCTTGTCTCTTGAAATTCAGCCCCATCATCATCTTTTAGTTCAAACAAAGTTGAACCTAACAAACGATGTTTTTGTTCGTCAAAGCCCTCGTATTCAAGGACTTCAGTGGATATCAAGAAATTCCCACCATCTAAATCATTCTTATCGTATAAACCTTCTATCATGCCTGTATCACTATTAACAATTAATTTATAATTTTTATTTTCTAGATAAGTAGTCATAATTTTATCCTTTCAGTCTAGGTGTCTTTATGTGAAGTCAAAAACTATATAAATTAATTAGTATATCTTATCCTTTTATTCCAGTTGTTTTTATACCTTCAACCAAATACTTTGAACCAAATAAATATAATATCATTGGTGGGATAATCATTAAAGTTGCCGCAGCCATTATTGTAGGCCAAGAAACTACAAATGAATCTCCTCGTACATAGGTAAATGTTGTCATTAGAGCAATTGTTAAAGTACGCCAATTATCACTATTTAAATAAAATACTGGTTGTGTAAGTTCATTCCACCAATATACTGATGAAAGTATAGCAATAGTAATATAAATAGGTTTTGATAGAGGTAATATGACTCTAAAGAACAAACCTGTATGTGAACAACCATCTATAATTGCTGCCTCATCTAATTCCTTTGGAATTGATCTAAAGAATTGTCTAAACAAAAACACATTATAGGGATATGCAAAAAATGATGGAATAATCATTGGTAATAGTGAATCTAACCATCCAATTTTTCCAAACATAATATATTTAGGAATAATTAAAGATATTTCTGGAACTAGCATAGTTCCTATAATGATAGCAAAAAATAGTTTTTTTCCTGGAAACTCCAGTCTAGCCAGAGGATAGGCAACTAGTGATGAGGAAAGTACTGTTCCTATTCCTGTTCCTAAAATTAGTATTGCTGTATTTCTTAAATATTTGAAAAAATCGCCAGTAGTAAAAACATATTCATAATTATCTAATATAAGTTCATCTGGAATAATATTGGCTGAAGTTGTAAATTCAGTCAATGTCTTAAATGAACCTGAAAGTATCCATATAATTGGCATAAACATAATAATCGCTACTATGATTTTTAAAATCAAAACCAATGTCTTAGATACATTCTTTTTGTTTCCCATATCTCGTTTAACTTGACTCATGTATGCTACCTCCTCCCCTAATTCTCGTAATACACAAATTTCTTAGACAAAGCAAATATTATTATGCCAAACACACCTGCAACTAAGAATAGAATAACTGACAAGGCACTACCATAACCAACTCTTTGATTACTAAAAGACTCGTTATAAATTAAAAGGCTTAATACCTGTGTCATCTTGTTAGGATTACCTTCTTCACCTGTAAGAGGATATAAAAGTGCAAAAGAACCATTTAGTGCACTAATGCTTCCTGTAATTGTGTTAAATAAAAGAACAGGAGAAATTTGTGGCAAGGTAATGTTTGTAAACTTCCTCCATGTTCCTGCCCCGTCAATATCAGCAGATTCGTAAAGTTGCACCGGAACTTCATTTAGACCAGATCTGTATATTAACATCATCTGACCAGTACTATATGTAAATAAAGTTATGAAAAATACAGTTTGATAAACAAATGCTGGATCATATAACCAGTTAATTAATAGGTTTTTCCCAGTTAGATCTGAAATAATAGAATTTAACAAACCTGCATCTCTTCCAAATATACTTCTAAATGCATATGAAAGTGCAA
>CAZUDG010000178.1:0-2065 GCA_964618775.1 uncultured Lachnospiraceae bacterium
AGGTATAGCGATAGGCATTCTACCAATTCGTGACATGCCCGCACCTCCTATTTTTTTAGTATAGATGTAGTCTTACCATATAAAGGCAAGTACTTCTCCACCTACGTTTTCTTTTCTTGCATTTTTATCTGACAATACACCTTTATTTGTTGAAATTATTGCTACGCCAAGACCACCTAAAACTTCAGGAAGATCATCAACTGATGCGTAAACACGTAATCCTGGTTTTGAAATTCGCTTAAGTCCTGTAAGAACCTTTTCGTTTTTATCTCTACCATATTTCAAAGTTATTTGTATTGTTTTAAATCCTTCTATTTCTTTAATAGTATACTTCTTAATGTAACCTTCTTTATAAAGAATATCTGCGATTGCTACCTTCATTTTAGAAGCATTTATATCTACAGTATCATGTTTTGCAGAGTTTGCATTACGAATTCTTGTAAGCATATCTGCAATAGGATCGCTCATTGTCATATCTTTTGCCTCCTTCCTGATTTACCAGCTAGCTTTTTTAACGCCTGGTATTTGGCCTTTATATGCTAATTCACGGAAGCATATCCTGCATACTCCGTATTTTCTTAAATAACCATGTGGACGGCCACATATTCTACAACGATTGTATTCTCTTGAAGAGAATTTAGCTTTGCGCTGTTGTTTAACTTTTAAAGACTTTTTTGCCATGGATTTTCCTCCTAACTATTTGCGAAATGGCATTCCGAATAATGTTAATAATTCACGTGCTTCTTCATCTGTGTTTGCAGTTGTTACGAAAATTATATCCATGCCTCTTACTTTGTCTACTTGATCATAATCTATTTCTGGGAAAATTAATTGTTCTTTAATTCCAAGAGCATAGTTTCCTCTACCATCAAATGCGTTTGGGTTAACTCCTCTAAAGTCACGTACACGAGGTAGGGATAAGTTGATTAAACGATCTGCAAAATCAAGCATTCTTTCGCCACGTAGTGTTACTTTACAGCCAATTGGCATACCTTCTCTTAATTTGAAGTTTGCAACTGATTTTTTAGCTTTAGTGATTACTGGTTTCTGGCCTGAAATAATTTCAAGGTCTTTAACAGCAGAATCTAATATTTTTGCGTTTTCTTTTGCTTCACCTACGCCCATGTTGATTACAATTTTATTTAATTTAGGTACTTCTAATGTGTTTTTATAATCAAATTTCTTTATCATGCCTGGAACAACTTCTTTTTCATATAATTCTTTTAGTCTGTTCATAGATTAGACCTCCTTCCTTAGAAATTAGTCAATTACATCACCAGTGGATTTTGCAAAACGTACTTTTTTAGGGCCTTTTTTGCCTTCTTCAGTTTTGAATCCAACTCTAGTTACTTCGCCTTTGTGTACATACATTACATTCGAAACATCCAGTGGTGCCTCTTTTTGAGTAATTCCACCTTCTTGATTAGTTTGGTTTGGTTTTTCATGTTTGGTAATCATATTAGCATTTTCTACGATAACTTTACCCTTTTTAACCTCTAATACTTTACCTTCTTTACCTTTATCTTTACCAGCGATTATTCTTACAGTATCGCCTGTTTTAATTTTTGTAGTTGCCATTAAGACACCTCCTATAATACTTCTGGTGCGAGAGAAACTATCTTCATATATTCTTTCTCCCTTAGTTCTCTTGCTACAGGCCCAAATATACGTGTACCCATTGGGTTTTTATCTTCTTTTATAATAACCGCAGCATTTTGATCAAACTTTATATATGAACCGTCTTTACGACGAGCTCCTTTTTTGCTACGAACAATTACGGCTCTTATAACGTCGCCTTTTTTAACAACTCCGCCAGGTGTTGCATCTTTGACAGAAGCAACTATTACATCACCTATATTGGCATATCTTCTTCCAGAACCGCCTAATACGCGAATGCAAAGTAATTCTTTGGCACCAGTATTATCAGCAACACTAACTCTTGATTCTTGTTGTATCATGCCTTTGCTCCTTTCACCTATTTAGCTTTTTCGATGACCTTAATGAGTCTCCATCTTTTATCTTTTGACAAAGGTCTTGTTTCCATAATTCTTACTCTATCACCAAT
>CAZUDG010000179.1:0-2062 GCA_964618775.1 uncultured Lachnospiraceae bacterium
AGGTACCAGGTACCAATGGCAAAACAGCTGTAACATGCATGTAATTAACTCTTTAGCTGTAATCATTGGTTCCTGGTACCCTTTTATTTTTAGCTGTAATCCTTGGTTCCTGGTACCATATTATTGGTACCATATTATTAGTTCCTGGCACCCTATTATAGGTAGCTCATTATATAAGTTTAAGGTTGCCTTCCTATATAAGCTAAGATTCCGCCATCAACATATAAAACATGTCCATTTATAAAATTGGAAGCATCTGAGGCTAGAAATACTGCTGGCCCCATAAGGTCTTCAACTTCTCCCCAACGCTCTGCTGGAGTTTTCGCAACGATAAACTCATCAAATGGGTGTCTCGACCCATCTTCTTGTCTTTCACGTAAAGGTTCGGTTTGTGGTGTTGCTATATATCCAGGGCCTATTCCATTACATTGGATATTATATCGTCCATATTCAGATGCAATATTCTTAGTTAACATCTTAAGTCCACCTTTGGCTGCGGCATATGCTGATACTGTTTCCCTTCCAAGTTCACTCATCATTGAGCAAATATTAATAATTTTACCATGACCTTTTTTAATCATGTTCGGGATAACAGCCTTTGCAACTATAAATTGTCCAGTCAAATCAACATCAACTACCTGACGAAACTCTTCTGCGCTCATGTCTATCATTGGAACTCTTTTTATTATTCCTGCATTGTTAATAAGAATATCTATTACCCCTAAATTATCTTCAATTTCCTTAACCATTTTGACAACGTCATCTTCATCTGTCACATCACAAATATATCCTTTTGCATCAATACCTTTAGCCTTGTAATCCTCTAGGGCCTTATCCAGGTTTTTCTGACTACGAACATTAAATGCTATTTGTGCCCCAGCCACTGCCAGCGCTTCTGCCATTCCAAATCCTATACCATACGCTCCCCCAGTAACTAAAGCCACTTTGCCTTCAAGTGAAAAACTTTGTTTTATATCCATAATAATTCGCCCCCTTAGCTTAGTATATATTTAAAGCCCTTTGTCTCTTGTAATAATCATTATCTAATATCTTTGTTATCAACATGATCCATGTCATCAAATGCTTGATTTTCACCAACCATGCCCCAGATAAATGTATAGGCCTGGGAGCCACTTCCTGCATGTATAGACCAACTTGGGGAAATAATCGCTTCTTCATTTCTTACGACCACATGACGAGTTTCTGTAGGTTCGCCCATATAATGCATTACAAATTGGTCTTCAGGAATATCGAAATACAAATATACTTCCATACGTCTGTCATGGGTATGAGTTGGCATAGTATTCCAAACACTACCTGGTTTAAGTTGTGTCATTCCCATTGCTAATTGGCAACTCTCAACCTGTCCTGGCAGGATATATTTATTGAGTATTCTATGATTTGATTGTTCTAAATTACCCATTTCTACTTTGTTTTCATCTTTAACAATAACTACGCCTTCTTTTGCTTCGCCTTCCAACTTTATAAGAACAGTAGGATAGGTTTTGTGTGCTGGTGCGCTATTAATATAAAACTTTGCCGGATTATTGCCATCAACACTAGAGAATTCTATATCTTTAGAGCCCATTCCAATATACATTGCTTCTTTAGGGCCTACTTCATACTCCTTACCATCTATAACAATCTTACCTGCTTGTCCTATATTGATAACACCCATCTCTCTTCTTTCAAGGAAATATTTTGCTCGTAGTGCATCACCTGCTGTTAATTTAAGTGTTTGTCTGACAGGCTTTGCTGATCCAGCAATTATTCTATCAATATGACTATATACCAGTTTAATTTCATCTGGTTGAAAAAGATGTTGTATCAAAAATTCTTCTCTTAATCTCTCTGTTGTATAATGTTTTACATCCTTTGGAGATGCTGCTGTTCTAACTTCCATTTTAAGTCCTCCTTTTTCAGCTAGTATTATTTTCCACTAGCTAATTCTAATATTTTGTCAACATTGTTAGTGTTTCATAAATTCAATTTATTATTACAAGTTTTATATAATCCTTTTATTATTACCGTATTTACAAGAAATCAAAAGGCTTCAAAACAA
>CAZUDG010000180.1:0-2058 GCA_964618775.1 uncultured Lachnospiraceae bacterium
TTTAATTGTATCTAGGTGCACTTCCACTTTCATCTTTAGTTAACCAAGTAAACACACTATCTAAGACTTCGGCTTCAACTGCATAAAGATCAAAAGGTTTTTCTTTTTCTAATATCTTTAGAAAGTCAATTAATGTCAAACATTCTACCCCACCAGGCCAAAAGACATTATCTACCTTACCCAGACCCCGATCAGTTGGCATCATCACAACATATGGCTTTACTTTCATGTCAATACCAAGTTTGTCAAATTTTTCTTGGATCCTTTTAGTTGCAAAATGCATGTTTTTTGACATTTTCCTTGGTTTTCCAACCCAATTGCCAGTGATATTGTCTATGGCCACTACTTCATTTGTGTTATTAACTGTTGTCCATGTTATATTTCCTTGGGCGTATAATTTAAGGTCAATAAGATATACATTTTTTTTACTTATTAAAACACAATCTATATCACCCTTAGAAGTAGTGTCTGGTCCAGGTATATACTCAAAGGGATATTGGACTGACCAATAGCTAGCGAATTGCTGTAAAAGATTTTTAATTTGTAAAGCCTTGGCAAAGTTTAATTCCCCTAAAGAACCAGCTTGTATGTTAGCTTGACTAAAGCCTGATCCACTCAAACCAGCCCCTGGCTCACCTCTCATAAGAGGATTTGATATAAGGTCAATCTTTTCAAGTTCTTCTGGTTCATATCCTGTGATTGTACCAAGCTCTTCTGAACGCTTCTTTCTATTACTGTAAGATTCCATTTTTTTGGCATAGTCCAGTTCCTCTTGTCGATTCTTGTCAATTTTTTCTTTTCTTATCAAAGAAGGAAATCTTAGTCGTTTAATATCCCATGCTATCAGAATCACTGGAAAGGTAAGCTGAACTAGCTTGAGTATTATAAAGACAAATGTAAAATTGTTTTGCCTTAATAAGTTTAGGACAAGTTCCAAAAATGCAATAAAGAACACAGAATAAATGAAAATACCAATAAATGATTTTATTGTTCCAAACAATTGAAAACCCCAATGAGGAGTATGATATTCAGTAGCTTCCTCTGCAGAGAGTCCAAAATTATTATCTCTTGTTTGACGAACATATAATATGCTTTTATTTATATAAATAAAAATTGTGTGAATGACAAAAAAACTAACACCTGCATCCATCTCTCTTAACTCTGGACTAAATCCCCCTGCAATTATAGCAAAAAAAACAAATAAGTGGGATATTATTATATATGCAAAAAATAAACGTGCATATTTTTTATATTTTTCCATAACTTTCATTGTAAATTCCTCCGATTTTAACTATGTATTACATAAATAACCTATACATAAAATAAAGCAGCTTGTAATGAAAAGCCATTACTACAAGCTACCTCTACTGTTGAATCAATACTAAAGCTTTCGCTTACAAAGTCAATGGTTTCTTCACTGGTCCATTCTCCTTTTAATTCAGTAATAGCTTCATATTTATATCCAACAGCAAAACCTTTTTCATCTATATCCTTCAAATTCATTGCTCTTTTTTATAGTATTCCTCCTTGAGTCTAGCATTTTCTTTTCTCATTCTTTTTAATTCATCTGTATATGTTTTTCTCTTAGACATTTTACGGACACTTCTTCCCCGGTTATTAGTATATACAAAATCTTATTTAGTGTCTATAGTTATATACTAGCACCAGTATTTTAAAGTAGGGTTTCCTGTACGTAAAGTTTTTTATATCATTGTAGCAAATCGCTAGCCATCGCAATAGCGATTTGTTATAATTATTTAATAACAATCAATTAGGATATTTGTTCGAATTTACTAAAATGAGGTGGTTTCTATGCCTGCATCCAAGGTGGGAAAGCTCTGGCGTTTCAAAACCGTTGATATAGACGAATGGATTAAAAAAGGCGGAGCCTCCGATGAGCGGGAGGTTATAAAATGAACAGATTTAAGACTTTAAATGCCCGCAGGCTTTCTGTTGCCGGATTTTCATTTCTCTTTGCCTATATTCTGTCATTTCAGTTTGAAGGGCAGGTGCTGTACAGCCTGCTGGATCTGCGTGGAACAGACGCCGACCGTTACA
>CAZUDG010000181.1:0-2055 GCA_964618775.1 uncultured Lachnospiraceae bacterium
AAGATTCATCTGAATCTGGGGATAGTTCTGAAAGATTAACTGCAGAAGTAGATGACATGCTTAACAAGATGTCAAGTGGAAAGAAGGCTGAGTTAAAATCTAACCAAGAAAGAAATAATAGATCAACTATAAACTTAGATGATAATGATTTTGGTAAGTATCAATAATATCAATAAGCTTAATTGAAAATAGGCTATACCAAGAAGGTTATGTCAATAAGGTTATGCTAAGTAGATAAAACACAAAGAGAGAGTCTTTTGGCTCTCTCTTAAATAAAATTTAATAAAATTATATATTGTTTTTGGATAAACTCATAATAACATTCCATATTATTGTAATTATCCTGATAATACTTTATAATTAATTATCAGAGTGTTAGATAAAGGAAGGTTGTATGAGTATGAGTGAGAATATAAAAATACTAATAATAGACGACGAGATTAAGATTATCAATGTACTTAAGCGTATACTTCAAAAGTCTAATTATGAAGTATTATCCACAACTGAATCAAATGAAGCCATTACAATTATTGATAATACAAAAATTGATATGATTATTTGTGATTACAACATGCCAAACTTGAATGGAATCGATGTGCTAAAGTACTCGAAACAGACTCAGCCCGATGCAGTTAGAATACTAATAACTGGGTATAGTGATGCTAATATAGCTATCTCTGCTATTAATGAAGGTGATGTTTATTATTATATTTCTAAGCCTTGGAAAAATGATGAAGTAATAAAAATTATCGAGAATGGTTTAAAGGAAAAGCAAGAAAAAAAGGATCAGACCAATTTATATAAGTATATGACCGATAGTCGTAATTACTTTAATGAAATGGCAGATAGATTTGAATCGACAAAAAATACAAATACTAAATTCTCTGTCTATGACGAAGATGATAATATTATACTAATTAATACTAATGATATACTTTATATGACTTCCTTAGAAGGAAAAGTACACATTTTCACTATAAATGGTAGCTTCCTTAGTCAAGACTCATTAAGTATATGGGAGAATAAATTACGGAAAGATCAGTTCTTCAGGTCCCATAGAAGCTACATAGTTAATAGTGAAAAGATAGAAAAACTAACGCCATGGTTTAATGGAACTTACAATTTAAAGTTAGTAGATTGTGACGAAAGCATACCAGTTAGTAGAGGAAAGGTAAAGGACCTAAAAGAAATGTTTGGGATATAGCTTTAGTGGAGGAATACAATCAATGGAAAAGCATAGCAATCTGGAAATGACACAGCAACAAGTAATTCAGCAAGAAAAACTAGCAAGTATTGGCCAATTGGCAGCTGGAGTTGCTCATGAAATTAATAATCCTCTTGGATTTATAAGCAGTAATGTTGAATCAGCAAGAGTATATCTTGATGAATTCAAAGAAATGATAGACCTTTATAAAAAAACCATTGAACATATAGAGAAGAATCCTTTAGGAAATTTTACTAATGAAATAATACATGTAAAAGAAACTGAATTGAGTAAGAATATTGATTTCATGTCAAGTGACCTAGAGCTAATGTTTGACGATATTGAAGATGGCCTTGAGAGGATAACAGAAATAGTATCAAGTCTAAGAACGTTTTCGAGGCAAGATAGTAGTGATGAATTCACAGAATATAACCTGAACAAAAGTATAAAGAATGCATTAATCATTACAAGAAATGATGTAAAATATACTGCCAGTGTTGAAGAAAACCTTAGTGATATTCCGAATATACGAGCCAATGGTAATAAAATAGACCAAGCTATTTTGAACATTATTCTTAATGCATCCGCCTCTATAAAAGAAAAACAATCATTAGAAAACATAAAAGAAGAAGGCATAATAAGGATAACTACGGAAGCAAACAATGAATATGTAAGATGTATAATAGAAGATAATGGAATAGGAATTGAAGAGGAAAACATAAACAGAATATTTGATCCATTTTATACATCAAAACCTGTAGGTGAAGGCACAGGACTTGGACTGAGTATAGCTCATGAAATAATTGTAACTGAACACAAGGGTCAACTTTATGCTACAAGTAAACCTATGG
>CAZUDG010000182.1:0-2024 GCA_964618775.1 uncultured Lachnospiraceae bacterium
GAGGTTTCATCCATGGCAAAAGGACATAGAAGCCAGATAAAAAGGGAAAGAAACGCAAACAATAAAGACACAAGACCATCTGCCACCCTTTCATATGCAAGAATCTCTGCACGTAAAGCAGGATTTGTCTTAGATGCAATTCGTGGTAAAGATGTTAAAGCAGCAATAGGAATTTTAACTTATAACCCAAGATATGCATCTTCAGTAATTCTAAAACTATTAGAATCAGCTGTAGCTAATGCTGAGAATAATAATGGAATGGATGCAGAAAATTTATTTATAGAAGAGTGCTTTGCTAATCAAGCACCAACAATGAAACGTATGAGACCGAGAGCTCAAGGTAGAGCTTATAGGATTTTAAAAAGAATGAGTCATATAACAGTTGTACTCAATGAAAGATAAGGAGGCGGAAGAGACAATATGGGACAAAAAGTTAATCCACATGGATTAAGAGTCGGAGTAATAAATGATTGGGACTCAAGATGGTACGCGGAAGCTGACTTTGCAGACAATCTAGTTGAAGACTATGAAATAAGAACCTTTATTAAGGATAAACTATATAGTGCTGATGTTTCAAAAATTGAAATTGAAAGAGCTTCTGAAAGATTAAAGGTTATCATCTGGACTGGTAAGCCTGGTATGGTTATTGGTAAAGGTGGTTCAGAAATAGAAAAACTTAAAGAAGAATTAAATTCATTCTCAGATAAAAAGATTATGGTTGATGTAAAAGAGGTTAAGATTCCAGATACTAATGCACAATTAGTAGCAGAGAATATTGCGCGTCAGTTAGAAAACCGTGTTTCATTTAGAAGAGCAATGAAATCTTCTATGCAAAGAACCCTAAGAGCGGGTGCAAAAGGAATTAAAACTTCTGTGTCAGGTCGTGTAGGTGGAGCTGAAATGGCTCGTACAGAGCATTACAGTGAAGGATCAATACCTCTACAAACTTTACGTGCTGACATCGATTATGGATTTGCTGAAGCAGATACTACCTATGGTAAACTTGGAGTAAAAGTTTGGATAAACCATGGTGAAGTACTTCCTACTATAACACAACAGGGAGGGAGCGATAGATAATGTTAATGCCAAAAAGAGTTAAATACCGTAAACAATTTCGTGGCTCTATGAAAGGTAAAGCTCATAGAGGTAACAAAATTACTTATGGAGAATATGGATTAGTAGCTTTAGAACCAGCTTGGATTAAATCAAATCAAATTGAGGCAGCGCGTGTTGCTATGACTCGTTATACAAAACGTGGTGGCCAAGTTTGGATAAAAATATTCCCTGATAAACCAGTAACAGCTAAACCAGCTGAAACTCGTATGGGTTCTGGTAAGGGTGCATTAGAATTTTGGGTATCAGTAGTTAAACCAGGACGAGTTATGTTTGAAATGGCAGGTATACCTGAAGAGACAGCTAAAGAGGCTTTACGTCTTGCTAGTCACAAGTTACCTATTAAAACAAAGATCGTATCTCGTGCAGAATTAGAAGGGGGTGCGGGCAGTGAAAAAAAATAAATTCGTAGAAGAATTAAACACTAAATCAGGCGAAGAATTAAATGAAGAACTAGTAGCTGCTAAAAAAGAACTTTTCAACTTAAAGTTCCAAAACGCAACAAACCAACTAGATAACACTAGTAGAATCAAAGAAGTTAGAAAGAATATAGCCAGAATCAATACAGTTATGACCTTGAAAGAAAGGGCTTAATAGATAAAATTTTAAACTTTATCTATGAGAGTTTAAAAAGCGAAACTCTCCAACGTATTTATAAATGTATTTTAAAGTAATGAAAGGAGTACTGGTTGTGGACAGAAAACTAAGAAAAACTCGTACCGGTAAGGTCGTAAGTGATAAAATGGACAAAACAATTGTTGTAGCAATTCAAGATAATGTAAGACATCCATTATATAAAAAGATAATCAAGAGAACTTCTAAACTAAAAGCGCATGATGAGAATAATGAATGCCGCATTGGTGATAGAGTAAGAATTATGGAAACAAGACCTTTGTCAAAAGATAAAAGAT
>CAZUDG010000183.1:0-1934 GCA_964618775.1 uncultured Lachnospiraceae bacterium
AAAGCACAACAGCCCAAAGAGTGTAGGACAGGGCTTTAGGTAGTCTTTTCAAGACTAGCCTTGCAAAAAGTACAAAAATTATCGCAAAGCTGGCAGTAAAGCTCATATTGAGGATTTGTAAAAATATTTTCTCAAGCATGCTATCCCTCCTTATGATCATCAATCATTTGTTGTATCTCGTTTATTTCTTTTTTACTCAGTTTATTTCGTTGGGTAAATGCAGCAAAGAATTGTGGTAAAGAACCTTCAAAAGTTTTATTTAAGAACTCTTCACCCTGTCTGGCTCTAAAATCAGCTTCTGACATCAATGCAGTTACTGTGCCACCTATATTTTGAAATAACCCTCTATCGCATAAACGTCTGAGCATTGTGTAGGTTGTGGTTCGCTTCCAATTGAAGGCTTCAACACAAATTTCCGTAAGTGTTCGTGAACTGACAGGCTCATGCTTCCAAATAAGCTGAGCAAACTGATCTTCCATCTCACCAAGTTTATATTTTTTCATATAACAAACCTCCTGTCGTATATCATTAGACTACATTTAGTCTATCGTGATTAGACAGTCTTGTCAATATAAAGTTTTCACATAAACTAATGGTGTTAATAGTGCACCAACCCTAGTTATTAATCAAAGGTATGTCATCGAAAAGATTCTTTCTATGTCTGAAGATAGAGGAAAAAAATTAAAATTAGGTTGTAAGTGGTGGCAACGACTGATATTATTCTAGTATAGAAGATAATATAATTAATAGGAGAAAACCTTAAAATGTAAAAAATGGAGGTTAATTCGGATTTGTTTCCTGATATTTCCCTATGTAAGCCGATTGCAGTAATAAGAGTAGAACCATTTGACATAACTTTTCCTGAAGCACTTATAGAAGCCCGTAAAGACTAAGTAATGTATGATGAGTTATTGAAAAAAGAAAGGTTGGTGTATTGTAGTTGTATTTGTGTAAACAAAATCGCGGATTGTCCAACTACAAAAGCTTATGAAAAGAAAATCTGTATTATTAGAAACACAACAAGTTAAGGATTTTAAATTCAGTAATCGCTATGTATGTGCTCCTTTTGATATTGCAAAGGCAACAGATGAAGGATTAGTTACAAAAGAGTTATTATCTATTTACAAACAACGTAAGGGTCCATCCCTAATTGTTGTCGAGCAAGCTGCCATATCACCATCTGGTCAATATAGAGAAAAACTAATATTTGTTGATAGGGACGAGTGTATTGATGGCTTATCTAAATTAACTGAGGTTATTCATAGTAACAATCAAGTAGCCGTATTACAAATCAATCATGCTGGAAGTTCCGCTGATACAAGCATTACAGGTTTAGATGCAGTAGCACCTTCCCAGGTAATACATCCTGTGCTAAAACGTTCGGAACCAAAA
This sequence comes from uncultured Lachnospiraceae bacterium, assembly GCA_964618775.1. GTDB lineage: Bacteria > Bacillota > Clostridia > Lachnospirales > Lachnospiraceae > JAAYRG01. The sequence continues at coordinate 1,393 of CAZUDG010000183.1, forward strand.
GCCCTTACAATAAATGAAATAAATGAAATAAAAACTGAATTTGTAGATGCTGCTTTGCGAGCTAAGAAAGCTGGGTTCGATGGTGTGGAAATCCATAATTGCCATGGTTTCCTACTTTCACAATTTCTTTCACCACTAACAAATCTTAGAAAGGATGAGTATGGCGGAAATCTGGAAAACAGAAGTCGTTTGCTAATGGAAATAGTTACTGAAGTTCGAAAAGCTATTGGAGACGAATCATTATTACTTGTTCGTTTAGGTATAGATGATCTTTTACCAGGAGGATTAACATTGGAAGAAGGTTGTATAGTGGCTGCGAATCTTGAAAAAGCCGGAATTGATATTCTTGATATATCGACTGGGCTTGTTCCTCCATTAAATTTACCAGGACCTGCAATGCTTAGAGATATGTTAGCTAGAGTAAAAGAACATGTTAATATACCTGTAATTGGGGCAGGAGAGTTAGAGGACATTGATATTGCAAGTGACATGGTTGAAAAGGGTGAGGTGGATTTCATTGGACTAGCAAGGTCAATTATGAA
>CAZUDG010000184.1:0-1890 GCA_964618775.1 uncultured Lachnospiraceae bacterium
TGAGTATAATCAAAATGATATTCCGCTTTTTGAGCAAACAATACCTTATTTTATTGAAGTTCAAGATGGAAAGGTTATTAGTATTACTGAAGAATTTAAATTTACAATTTAGGTAGATATAATTTTCAATAGAAGTTAGGGTGCAGATCGTATGTGTTGGGCACCTGTGTGTATAATTATATTTAATTATTATATTGGGAGTGAATGATGTTATTAAAATGAAAAACATATGGAGATTTTTATTCTGGTTTTATATTACAATATTGTTTATGGTAGTAGTGGTGAAATTTAGAGGTTCTTTTATGGAATTATCAAACAAAATTGCATCTGTTAAGGCAAATAGAATAGATGGTTTATGGAATATAAATCTAATACCTCTGCGCTCAATAGGACCACAATTAACTCACATTAATGAATGGTGGGCTTTGAAAAATATTCTTGGGAATATCATTATTTTTATGCCTTTTGGCTTCTTGTTTCCTCTGGCATATCCTGGGTATAAAGGCTTAGTTCATATGTTTGTTATTGCTGTGTTTAGTATATTACTAATTGAAACGTTTCAACTTATAACCATGCTGGGTGCTTTTGACATTGATGATATTATTCTCAATGTACTTAGTATACTTACGGGATATGTACTGATTATTTCTCTAGAACGATTTTCTTCTAAAGGGAAACATGAGCAAAGTTGAGATACATAATTTGTATATTAGCAAGAAAGGATTGAGGAATGAAGTAGGTGTTATCCATCCTATAACATAGTACTCTTAATATTCTGCAGCCAAATCTAAGAGCAATCTTAACTTGCGAAACATCAGGAATACGTGGGACGTTACAAGACAGATCGTATGCAGTGGCACCTGGGTGTGTAGGATCATATTTTATACAGAGATTTCACTCGGGAATTTTGTGTTAAGCATAATAAACCTATATAGTAGGAGGCTCTTCAATGAAAAAGATATCTGGTATAGTTATACTAATTGTTTTGTTAATCACAATATCAGCTTGTAATAAGCATGAAAATACAAGTCATGTTGGGGTTAATGCAGAAATTCTAGAGATGAATAAAGGGGTTCATGGACTTGTTGTAAAGGCGTTAGATGAGAATAGTGTTTTAGGTGAAAAATGTTACATAAACTGTGAAGCACCAGAAATGTATTATATTTATGCTAATAATGAAACGGGGGAAACTGTGGATCTAAAATATGATGATTTAAAAGTTGGGGATCAAATAACAGTTGATGTGAAATCGGTAGAAAATAAGTCAGCATTAACCTCCAAAATTCAACTTTTAACCCAAAGAAAATGAAAACATTGGCTGTGAGACATTATCTAAAATTGCTATGTTGTTTGTTACGATAGATAGTGACTGAACATTAGATGATATTGCGCAGGAGGTAATATGAGAAAAAAGAAATACAAAAGAAATGATCGATTGCAGGCAGGCCTGCATTGGATTAAAGAATATGAGGGAAAGAATTTAGTAAAGGGATATAGAAAAAGATTTAAGGTGGATTCATTATGTGCAGTAACGGAATTAGAAATGTTAGGTTGTAAAATAGATGCAGAGTACAAAAAACAACTTGAAAGAACTCTAGAGGCTAAGATAAAGAAGAGTAAAGAAAAGAAAGCTGAAGAAGAAAGAGAGCTCCTAGATATTTTAGATAGTGATGATACCTTCAGCTTCATAGCAGGATATACATCAGGAGGAGCACCGTATGGAACTACCTGGGAAGAGTGTGATGATGAATTGCCATTTTAGAGTAGGATAGATTATGCTATTATAAAAGGTGGAAGAATATTTAGGTATACGTGGGATGTTATAGGAAAAAAGATATTATGGAGGGATAGAATGGTAAAAGGAAAGTCAGTAAAAATAGTTATGATATT
>CAZUDG010000185.1:0-1886 GCA_964618775.1 uncultured Lachnospiraceae bacterium
GCATAAAGCATGCAAACCATGGATACCTACCAGACAAAGACAATTATAAATGTAACTTGGTAATATCAGGTAACATTATAAAAAGTGATCATGAGATAGGTAGAGTTAATATGGTTGACATAGCACCAACAATAGGCAGGATATTGGGTGTAGATTTTCCAAACAGTGATGGTAGAGCCTTGGAGGAGATATTTGTCTAAAAAGATACTTCTATGATGAAATATATTAGTTTAGCAATTTGTTATCACATGTTAATATAATCAAATCAAAAAACATCACTATAAACCATGAAAAACTGAAACTTTGAAACGAATGTTGAAATGTTTGTTTCCTTCATTGAAATGAGCCCTAAGATGTATAAAAACGACTATCTTTAATTATGTAGTTTGTATATTGAAAACCACATATAAACAGTTTAAAATATACTTAATTGCTATTGTTCAACTTTTAGTATTAAAGTTTTAGTTTACTAATTAAAGTTCACAATACAAGAAATATATTTAATAATGTCACCTAGATACTTTAAGTAAGAGGAATACAAAATTAGGAGGAAAGTATGAAAAAAGTAAAGGTATTAGTTTTAATGTTACTGAGTGTTATCTTATTAACGGGCCTTGTTGGTTGTAGAGGTAAAGAAGACAATACAACTTTCGAAGATAAGGTTGTTAGAGAGGTTATCGGTTCAACATCAACATCTGGAGATACTTACATGACAGCAGAGATTTCCATGAGATATTTAACTGATGAATTAGGTTGGAATGGTAAAGTTGACGCTGTAGGCGCTGGCCCTGCATTTGAAGCACTTGCAACAGCTGAAGCAGATGGATCAACATTATTTTATTTCCACGATATGGCTTATTTAGGGGTTACATTTGGAGCTTTTGATGAAAAGTACAAACTTGAGAATATGATAGTAGGTCCTGCTGTTGCAAGAAATGGAACATCAGCTTTCTTAGCTTCAGATGATGCACCTTATAATGATTTTGTGGAACTAGCAGAATATCTTGTAGATAATCCTGACGAATACTCTCGTTTTGCTATAGAATCTGGTGGAGTTTCTCATATCGGATTTATTGCATATTACATGTGGGTTCAAGAGACATATGGTGAAGATGTAGCTACTAGACTTGTTGCTATTCCAAGTGGATCAACTTCAGAAAAGTCTCAAATGTTATGGGATGGTAACTGTGACGTAATATTTGCAGACTATTCTTCAACAGTTGCATATACTGAAGATGGTGTTGATGACCAAATTAAGATGAAATATTTAGCCTTGCTTGACAATGTAGAAGGTTTGGATCTTCCTTCTTATGCTGACCAAGGAATAACTTATAATGGTGAACCTTTCAGATTTAGTAAAGAATTCGTAATTTATTTACCACTAGATACTCCTCAAGAACTTATTGATGAGCTAGATGCTGCTGCAGAAGCGATTAACAATAACGATGAATACAAAACAGCAATGTCTGATTTGTTTTTCAGTCCTACATACAGATCCTCAGAAGAAAACAAGAAATATATGTATGACAAACGTGAATCTTTAGGAAGCTTAATTGAAAGTGCACCTTCATTTGATGAGTTGACAGAATACTAATAATACTAAATGTGATTTAATTATAATTAAATTATCATTAAGTATAATATGTTACCTGGTGAGCCATTCACTGGCGGTACATGAGCCACCAGTGAATGGCTTTTATAAATAAGTATTAAAATTAAAAGGAGAGATTTAATGATTCCAGTTATAGAGAAAATGGAGGTATTCCCAGTAGCAGGTAGAGATAGAATGACATTAAACCTTAGTGGTGCTCATGCTCCTTACTTTACTAGGAATATTGTTATTTTAACTGATAGTACAGGTGCTACTGGTGTAGGTGAAGTTCCTG
>CAZUDG010000186.1:0-1875 GCA_964618775.1 uncultured Lachnospiraceae bacterium
ACTTGTCACTGGTGCCATGTCATGGCAGATGAATCATTTGAAGACCAAGATGTAGCAGATGTTTTAAATGAACATTTTGTTTCAGTTAAGGTTGATAGGGAAGAAAGACCGGATATTGATAGTGTTTATATGTCTGTTTGTCAAAGTTTAACTGGAAGAGGTGGGTGGCCCCTTACAATTATTATGTTTCCTGACCAAAAACCATTTTTTGCTGGAACATACTTACCTAAGAATTCAAAATATGGAATGTCAGGTATTATTGATGTGTTAGAAACCATTGTAGATAAATGGAATTCAGATAGGGATGCCTTGTCAAGATCTAGCAAGATTGTTACTGATGCCCTAAACAAAAATAAAGAAAGGCTCATAAACACAAAAGTTACAGACGAAGTAATTCCGACATCAATTAAGGACTTATCAAATAGATTCGATAAAATATATGGTGGCTTTAGTAATGCACCCAAGTTCCCAACACCTCATATATTGTTATTTTTAATGAATCATTACTATCAGGAGAATAGAGATGAATCGCTAGAAATGGTGGAAGAAACTTTACAATCCATGTTTAAGGGTGGATTGTTTGACCACATTGGATATGGGTTTTCTAGATATTCTACAGACGAAAAGTGGTTAGTACCACATTTTGAGAAGATGTTATATGATAATGCACTGCTTACAATAGCATACTTAGAAGCATTCCAAATAACTAACAAACATCAATATAAAGAAATCGCAGAGATGATTATGACCTATGTTGAAAGAGAATTAAAAAGTGACAAAGGTGGATTTTACTGTGCGCAAGACGCTGATAGTGAAGGGGAAGAAGGCAAGTACTACGTATTTAGAGATGATGAAGTAAGAAAAACATTAGGTCCAAAAGATGGAGAAGAATTCAACCAATATTATAATATAAGTTCTGCAGGTAACTTTGAAGGAAAAAACATAGCAAACTTACTTCATCATAAATCAGAAGATCTATTTGCCCCAAACAAATCATTGCTAGAAGATGACAAAATGAAAAAGATGAAGAAAAAGCTATACGATTACCGTCTAAAAAGAACCACTCTTCATAAAGACGATAAAATATTGACTTCATGGAATAGTTTGATGATTGTTGCCTTTACCAAGGCTTACAAAGTGTTACAAGATGATAAATATTTAAAACTAGCTGAAAAATCCAGTGAATTTATACAAAAAAACCTAGTGAAAGATGGGAAGTTATTAGTAGTCCACCGTGAGGGAGTATCAAAAGGTAGCGGACACATAGATGACTATGCATTTTATATATGGGCCTTAATAGAATTATATGAAACGACCTTTGAAATTAGGTATTTAGAGAATTCTCTTCATTTTTATAAAATCATGATGGAAGATTTCTTTGATGAAGATCAAGGCGGATTTTATTTGTATGGAAAAACTAGTGAAAGGTTAATTGCAAGGCCTAAAGAAGTGTATGATGGAGCAATGCCTTCCGGGAATTCTGTTGCCTTGTATGCAATGATTAAGCTGTCTGAATTAACAGCGAATATGAATATTAGAAAAGCATCAGAAAAACAAGTTGAATTTATTGCAAATAAATTTGGAAATTATCCATCTTCATCCTGTTTTGCCCTAATTGGAATTGCACGAAAACTATATCCAACCAAAGAGCTGGTGTGTGTAACAGATAATAAAGAAGACATACAAAAAATACAAGACTTTATGGCAAAACACTATTTGCCAAACCTATCTGTAATTATTAAAACTCCAGAAAATAGCTCAAGGTTAGAAATCTTGGCACCATTTACTAAAGATTATGAAGTGAAAGATGATAAGCCCACCTTTTATCTATGTGAAAACCATGTATGTCTGGCCCCATTTAATAAGTTTAGTGAA
>CAZUDG010000187.1:0-1823 GCA_964618775.1 uncultured Lachnospiraceae bacterium
GACTAATATTGAAAAAGCATCAGACAGTGCAAGATATAAGGCATTAGGTAATAGTATAGCAATCCCCTGTGTAGATTTTATTATGCGAGGGATTGCTTATTTTTTAAGAAAAGAAAAAGGAGAAGGGTTTAAGGAATAATTATTATGATAGAACAATTTATACTAGGATGCAACTAATAGTAGCAAAAGGCCTCCTTCAGTTGGTTGATAAACACCAATCTAGGAGATAAAATAGATAGTATAAAGAGGAGGGGGTAACTGTGGAAATTTATTTTAAAGAGAATCTAGCAAGAATAAGGAGAGGCAAAAATATAACCCAGGAAAGACTAGGAGAACTCTGTGGGGTTTCAAGGCAAGCAGTTACAAAATGGGAAAGTGGGGAAAGCTTACCTGACTTGTATAAACTGGTTGAGATATGTGACACATTGGGAGTATCAATACAAGAGTTGGTTTTTAAGAACGAGGATATTAAAAACAATAAAAAAACAACAGAGATTAATGAGATCTATGAATTGATAAAGGATAAAATTGAAACAAATCAATCAAGTTGTTTATTTGAGGAATATCTCCAAATGCAAAAACAACCAAATATTACTGAACAAGGACAAAGCTTATTTATGGAAGGTATAAGAGCAATAGATATGATAGAAACAGATAAAGCTTATGAACTTTTTGAAAAGGCACTGGTAAGGGGTGTTACAAATGCAGGGATTGAATTATTAAGACTTTTTGTAGACTGGTATGATAGCAACGAGGAATTAGATGATAAATTAGAATTAGAAGTCTTTATAGGCAGACTAATGCAAGAATATGGGAAAATAATGGTTATGGAAAATGAAAAGAAATATGGAATTGAAGGTAGTAAATATATATTATAAGATTATTTATTACAAAAATATCTTAAAATAATAAATTTTGTGATTGGAGTTGAAAAATATGATTGAAGATAAGTTTGAAGAATTTCTAATAAAAGATTCTAGTATTACAAGCAAAGAGAAGGCTGTCAGAACTAGATTAAGTAAGGCTAGAGCAGTAGAAGAAATGCTTGGAGAGAATTTAGATTCTATAGTTGCAGATGATGATAAAATGTATAATTCACTTTTATTAATAAATAGTAATATGAACAATAGGAATGGTGCCTATTCTAATGCATTAAGGAAATACTATATTTTTAAGAACCAGAAACAGTTTCCACGAATATCTGACTATAAGTCTACTTAAGTTTTTAATTAAATATTAGTCACAAGATTAAGCAATCTTCATTATTGAAGGTTGCTTTTTATATAAATTAATTTAGAAGGGGATGGATAATAATGTATATGTATCCTGATAATCTAAAAGCTAAAGCAACACTATGGCTATGGGAATTAAGAGATATTGCAATTATTGGAATAGGACTTCTTATTTCTGTATTTGCCCTATCCCAACTAGGCTTTATGCCACCAATCGTTATAACTGCAGTATATGCTTTTTTAACTATACAATTTGAAGAGACAAGCATATTAAACTTTATTAGGTATGCTTGTAATTTCTTTATATTAAAACAGCAATTATTTGAATGGAGGTTATAAAATGGGCAGAAAACAGAGAAAAAAAGATAAAGAAAAGGAATCAACCAAAGAACTTACTGGTATTGAAGAAATTACAGATTATAGCCTTAAGACACCCCATGGAGAGTTAGTATATTTTATAATCCATCCAACTAATATCTCAGTATTATCAGATGAAAGCATAAGTTCAAGGATATATGCATTGATGACTGTATTAAAAGGTATAGCTGAAATTGAAATGCTATGCCTTAATTCAAAGGAAAACTTTGATGA
>CAZUDG010000188.1:0-1777 GCA_964618775.1 uncultured Lachnospiraceae bacterium
GTACCAAATTATCGATACCAAACTATCCTTCGATATCTCGCCTATTATACCCTATAAGCCCTATTACTATTAATATAAATGCAATTCCAATAATAGCCATTAATACTGATGGTTCAACTTCCTCTGCTGGTAGATTTGGAATATGGGCAAATGGGGATACATTAATAAGCCAATCAGGTAATTTGAGCATTTCTCCTAAATATTCTACAAAAAATGAAAATGCTAGGTAAGCCCAAGTTAAGCTTGTAAACCTTGGGAATAAGCCTATTAAGAAAACAGCAAGACCTACAAATATCCACATAGCAGGTACATTTGCCATTGCAGCTTTAGCAGTTACACCTAATGATATGACATCATCCATTACAAAAGCTGCTGCTGACCATAAACTAACCACTGATATCAACTGCATTATAGGAGCAACAACTAAGCCTATTAAGGTATAACTGCCAAGTAAACTATTCCTTGATATTGAGGTGGTTAATAATTGCTCTGTTCTGATACTCTTTTCCTCACTAGAAAGTTTTAAAACAAACATAATTACCGGAACTGTTCCTAATACACTCATAATTGTAACAAGCATAGTTATGAAACGCTCTGATAAGCTCAATCCCTCGACATCAGGAATCATTTGTTGAATTAATTCACTTGTATCTAAAAAGCCTTCTAGGTCCCCAATCAACGAGCCATATGCGGCTCCAATCACTATCATCCCTACTATCCACGCAATTATGGTTGTTCTTTGAAGTCTTAGGGTAAGGCCAAGGGTAGATGTAAGAAATCTAGAAGCATGCCTTCTTCCTGGCTTAGTTGGAAAAAACCCACTCCCTAAATCCCTAATAGAATTCAAATATAAAGATAGGGCGAATATTCCAAAGGATACCAAAAGCAATATAAAAATAGGCCACCAGTAATTATTTACATACACTTCAGCCCTTACTGTTAAACCTAAAGGGGATATAAATGATAAAAAATCATATCCCATATCACCTATCCCTCTAATCACATATTCAACAATTAAAAATCCAAAAGAAAAGCCCATGGTAGCTCTAGCATTGGATGTTAGCTGGGCAAATAATCCTGTTAGGGAAGCATAAAAGATTCCAATAGCTCCTACAGATACCCCAAAAAGCATAGAACCTTCTAAATCCATAGATTCAACACCTATTAAACAAAGACCTCCACCTACTAATAAGGCAATAATCACTTGAACTATGACTTGAATATTAAATGTGGATGCTAGATTGGAAAGAGATCCAACAGGAAGAGAGTTAACCATTTCTGTTCGTCCCTCTTCTTCATCTTCCTTAGTATGTCTAGTTACTAACAAAACACTCATAATAGCCGTAAAAATTCCAGAGAAAACCAGCATGAAATGGCCCATCATTGCTCCATCTGTGTAATTGTCAAGGCCTGCACTATATCCTAACATAAATGTAATTGCAGGATTTTTCACAGTCTCTGCTAAGACCATTTTATCAGTGCTGGATGTATAGAGTTCTGGTAATAATGCCGCTATAGTTACTATAAATATAGATATACCAAGAATCCATACTGGCAACCTTACCTTATCCCTCCTTACTATAAACCTCATAAGAAGCCCAGTATTAGCATAATTTTTAGACATTATGCAACACCCCCGTCATCCTTATAAAATCTCATAAATAAGTCTTCTAATGTAGGCGGTGTGCTTTCTAATCTCACAACTTCGTACTCACTAATAGCTTTAATAACATTATCCATTTCCCCTTGGTCAACTTGGAAATGCACAAAATCCCCT
>CAZUDG010000189.1:0-1718 GCA_964618775.1 uncultured Lachnospiraceae bacterium
TTTTCTAATGTATCTAGCGGAACACAAATTATTGTTTTGACTTTAGTAATAGCTTCTATTGCAGCTGTACTGTTTCCAGTAAAAGATGAGGATGGTGAAGAAGTTGGAGCGTAATGCTTACATATATATATTAGTAATGGCTATAGTTACATATTTGATTAGGGTTTTGCCACTAACATTAATAAGACAACAAATTAAGAATCGGTTTTTACGCTCATTTCTTTATTATGTACCTTATGTTACTTTAGCAGTAATGACTTTTCCAGCGATATTAGATGCAACAGGCTCACCAATTGCAGGAGCACTGTCATTTGTAGTAGGTATTATTCTTGCATGGATGGGAGCTGGCCTTTTTAAGGTTTCAATTTCATGTTGTGTAATTGTATTTATTGTAGAAATGCTTATATAAAAAATATTATAATCAATAGAACTACAAAACACCTGTATTTGGAAATTTATATATGGTAAAATTTATTTAAAAGCAAACATACTATTAAACATTTATGAGGCTATGTTAAACCTTATTAAGGAGGAAAGCAAATGAAGAAGATTTTATTTTATGGAATGACAGAGAAGAAAATGTGTTTTCAACATATTTTAATGAATGCATTAGACTTGCATGCATCAGGAACAGAAGTAAAGATAATATTTGAAGGTGGTTCTGTCAAACTAATTTCAGTATTTGAAGAAGAAAATAATGCCCTTTATATGAAGGCAAAGGGAGCAGGTATTATTGTAGGGGTTTGTCTTGCTTGCTCCAAAGTGTTAGAGGTCTATGATAAAAACCTAGAATCAGAACTAACAATGCTAGATGATATGAATGGGCATGCAGGAATGAAAAGATTCATAGAAGATGGATATGAGGTTATTAGTATGTAATTTATATAATGGGATAAACCATAATAAGTTTAACTTGTTAGTTCATCAAAACATTATAATAAGTGAATTATGAAAATATAAGTTTAAGGAGAATTATATTGAAGTTGTCAAGATTTAAAAAGCTAATGCAATTATTATTCTATACTTTATTAATTAGCTTTATTCTAATGGCTTGTTCTAGTCTTGATTTAGAAGAAGTCTCGGATAAGATAGAAGAGGAAGGCTATTATACAAGCAAAGAAGAGGTGTCCCTATATCTGAATACCTTTGGTAAATTACCGCAAAATTATATAACTAAGAACGAAGCCAGGGACATGGGATGGGATTCTAGGGAAGGTAATTTGTGGGATGTAACCGATAATAAAAGTATTGGTGGAGATAGATTTGGTAACCGTGAGAGCTTGTTACCTGATATAGAAGGAAGACAGTACTATGAATGTGATATAAATTATAATGGTGGTCATAGAGGAGCAGAGAGACTTGTATTCTCCAATGATGGACTAATTTATTATACTTCAGATCATTATGAAAGCTTTGAATTATTATATGGAGATGAATAAGTATGGAAAAGGTTAAACTTAATGGTAATAAAATGAAAAGTAAAGAAGAAGCACATTTGTATATAAAAAAGAAGTTAAAACATCCTGAATATTATGGTAATAATCTTGATGCCTTATGGGATACATTATCTAGTATAAACTTTCCTATTAAAATAAAGTTGAAAAACAAAGATAAACTAATAGAAAACCTAGGAGAATATGGAGGGTCTCTTATTCAAGTGTTTCAAGATGCAGACAAAGAAAATAACAATATTAGTTTTAAAATAAAAGAAGGTTAAT
>CAZUDG010000190.1:0-1681 GCA_964618775.1 uncultured Lachnospiraceae bacterium
CAAGATGCAGACAAAGAAAATAACAATATTAGTTTTAAAATAAAAGAAGGTTAATAAAAAAGAAGTGGATTTAGTCCACTTCTTTTACTTTGCCCTCTTTATCTATTTCGATATTAATTGAAATGTCTTCTATAAATGAATAAATACGTTCTTTTTCTTCTGGTTCTGTTACAAGACTAGTAATATATTCTGATTGTATAGCTGGTACAACTTCCAAGTCTATGAATTCTTCATTATCATCACCGTGAAAATGAATGTTTAATAGCATAGTATCTACGGTTTTATGATTAAACCAAAAGTTACCAAGACTATATACAATTGGTTTGCCACTATAATATTCCATACCCTGTAGTACATGTGGGTGAGCACCAATTATAATATCTGCTCCTGCATCTAGATATTCTTTGCTTGTAGAAAGCTGAACATCTTCTAAATCATAGCTGTTCTCAGTTCCCCAATGTACATATGCAATTACATAATCAGCATTTCCCTTTGCTTCTTTAATGGTTTCTACAAATAGTTCTGTGTCATAACATCTAAGTATTCCAGGGGAATCATGAGTAGCTTGAGGTGTCATCTTGTACTTCTCAGCTCTAGAGGCTGCAACATAAGCAATAGTTTTATCTTGAATTTCAAAATATATTGGAGACGTGGCCTCTTCTAAATTTTTCCCAGCACCAAAGTAATGTACATTTGCTGCCTTAAGAGTGTCCATGGTATCTAACAAAGATTGTTCTCCATAATCATAAACATGATTGTTGGCCAGGGTTACAGCATCGACCCCCAAATCTTTTAAAATGTCTACTCTAGAAGGATGAGCTCTAAAAGTATAAACCTTATTATCAAGTGGTGCACCATTATTACTATATGTAAATTCATTATTAAGAGTCATTACATCTGCGTCGTTCATCATCTGGATTAATTCAGGTGAGATACAGTCATAAATTCCATTTTCAGTAGAATTATAATATTCCATAGTAGGCCAGCTCTCATCAAAATTAATATCCCCAGCAAATGAGAGGGTAAAATCATAAGCATTTAAATCTTTTACTTCACTTTTTATTATTCTACTAGTTTGATGGTCACCTCTATTATCTAAACTATTAATATATTCATTTTCGACAGGCTTATTATGGCCGGATTCAGAATCCATTTCTTGGGAATCTACTACTTCGTACTGCATATTATCAGTGTTAGTAGCTGTTTTGTTGGTATCTGTACTACAAGCCGTGAATATTAACATTGACAATATTAAGAGTATTGATACTAGAATTGATGATTTATTAATATGATAGTCCTTTGTCGTATTCAAGAAGTTCTCCTTTGTTTTTACATATTATGTTAACCAAATCAAGTTATATTATAGTTTACTATATATAAATTTGCAATTGGCAAGAGATATAAAAAAATGTAATAAAATTGACATAATATACAAAAGCATATTTTGTATAGCAGATATTTATCCAAATAATAATTGTTATATTATGGATTGAAATACTTACTATGTATGTTGTAAAATAGAAGTATAAGATACTCATAAATAATAGGAATCATTACTAGCGTTTGATATATTATTATGTTATAATGATAACAATATTGTAATTGCCAATCAAAAGGAGGTAACTAATGAGTAGATTTACTTGTTCTATCTGTGGCTACGTCTATGATGAGGCCAAGGGCA
>CAZUDG010000191.1:0-1662 GCA_964618775.1 uncultured Lachnospiraceae bacterium
TTATCGTTTTCTAAAGTAATAATCACATTTTCAATTTAACATTCCTACAATACAAGGGTGGTATGGGGACGTTAAATTTAACACATTTTAGATAGAGGAATGCTTACTTGAAATATTTCAGATACAGGGATACTTCACTTGTTACATTTTAAAGAAAAATAAGATATGAGAATTCCTACAACACAAAAAAGCCATTTATATAAGGATATCTCTTCCTTATATAAATGACTTCTCACCATTTGCAACTTTTAAAATTATTAAATCCTTAATAAAGTTTATTTTATGGTTATATATTAATTTAATTTTGACAAAAAAATTGGGAACGAGTCACACCCATTCCCTACAAAAAAGTTTTAAGTTATAAACTTTTTCTTATTCATATTGATATTATATGTTTTTTTATATAAATTGTCAACGATTTCGGCGGAAAATTTATAAGCAGTTTTTATTGCCTCATTGTCAACAAAAAATTCTTTATTTTTTAACATTCTTTCGCTAAATAACTGATTCAATTCTTTATATCTATTTCTTTTAACTTTATTACTTTTAACAACATTATCAAAAACATATAACATAGTTATAAAGTCATGAATTACTTGGTTACTTAATTTTGTATTGATCATAGTATTACCAGCAGTAGAATATTTTTTTGAAAAGACTCTTATTGTTTCAATGGGTTTTGCTTCACCCTTATACAACTGATTTAACAAGCAATTACTGTGAGCTGCTGCATTTCTTAACTTCTTTACATTAAACAACATTTTATGTTTTCTAAAACTACCTTTATATGTATTATCATATATTCTCAGTAATTGCACTAAGTTTCCAAACGATATCAATTCTATTAGCACCCAAACTGGAATCTCTATGTTGGAATGTTTATCTATTAAGTCCTTACAATATGAATTATTCTTATTTCTTTTAATTTCTCTCCAGATGTTTGGATATTTAGTTAAATATTTTTTAACAATAATATAACCATTCTCTTGGGGATTATCCTCAATATGTTTCATTATATTAACTTTAAGAAAGTGTTCTATATCTAAGCAAATCTTCATTATTAAATATCTTAAATACATGTCTATAGTTGAAAGCTCTTGTAAATATGCAAATTCTAGTGAAACATATTTTTGTTTACTATCTGGATAGATTTTCTTTTCATAGTTTTTTCTGTATGCCGATACCTTGTAATAATAATTATGTTCTGCCAAAAAGTCTTTAGATTTTTCTTCATTTACTATATTAAATCTAATTCCATTATTTTTCATTATTTCAATTAATTCTTCTGGAGTTTTTAGTTCTTTCATATTTGTCCTCAGTATTTTAAAAAACATAATTGATTTTAGCTAGTTGTATTTTAACTAATTAACTTATATTCCCTCTTATTATATTATAATTTGTAAAAATACAATATTTACTACCTGGTCGAACATTTGTTTATATTTTTATATTACAATTGTTTCTATGAATTGTCAATTATGTTTTTATTTAATACCATACTATATAATACAACTAATACAATGAAGACTGGAACTTTGATAAAACAGAAAATGTAATTGTAGATTTCAATAAAATAAAGTTATAGTTCAATATCACACGTAACAAATTATTAATCTATTTCCTCCAAAAAGTTGCAACCTCAGCTTTATCCATAATATTAAA
>CAZUDG010000192.1:0-1592 GCA_964618775.1 uncultured Lachnospiraceae bacterium
CTGAGTGACTCTAATCCAGTCCGTTGATTACGTTATAATCAAATTAAGCAGGGAAAGCATAAGAAATGTAAATGAGCTTATGGGAAATGCAGTAAAGTATCTGTATTTTCATATATGATAGGTTGCATTTATATAACATAGAATTCCAATTAGGGTGGAACCGCGAGCAAAGGCTCGTCCCTTTCGACTTGTATTAAGGCAAGAAGAAAGAGACGAGATTTTTTATGCCAAATATGAAATAGCTTAGACAAGCACACTCATTTGAAAGGAGAAATAAACAATGAAAATTACATTAAAAGATGGCTCAGAAATAAATTATGAACAAAGTAAAACTGCATATGAAGTAGCAGGAGATATAAGTCCAGGTCTTGCTAGAATGGCCTGCGGGGCTGAAGTAGATGGAGAACTAGTTGACCTTAGAACAGTTATTGATAAAGATTGTGAACTTAGTATATTAACATTCAACGACAAAGGTGGCCAGGAAGCATTTCACCACACCTCATCTCATGTACTTGCAGAGGCAGTAAAGAGATTATATCCAGATGCAAAGTTAGCAATAGGTCCAGCAATAGAGAATGGGTTTTACTATGATTTTGATATGGCACCACTTGATAGAGAAAGTCTAGATAAAATCGAAAAAGAAATGAAAAAGATTATTAAAGAAGCTAGTGATATTGAAAGGTTTGAATTGCCACGTGATGAAGCAATTAAACTAATGGAAGAGCAAAACGAGACATATAAGGTGGAACTAATACAGGAACTTCCAGAAAACGAAATAATCTCATTTTACAGACAAGGAGAGTTTGTAGATCTTTGTGCAGGCCCACATCTAATGTCAACTAAACCTATAAAAGCATTTAAGTTAATATCATCTTCTGGTGCATACTGGAGAGGCGATGAGAATAACAAAATGTTAACAAGAGTCTATGGGACTTCATTTACTAAGAAGAAGGACTTAGATGAATATCTAGAACATTTGGAAGATGTAAAGAAAAGAGACCACAACAAACTTGGAAGGGAAATGGAACTTTTCACTACTGTTGACGTAATTGGTCAAGGACTTCCACTATTAATGCCTAAAGGGGCAAAGATTGTACAATTACTTCAAAGATGGATTGAAGACGAAGAAGAAAAACGTGGCTACTTGCTTACAAAAACACCATTTATGGCAAAAAGTGATTTATATAAAATATCAGGTCACTGGGACCACTACAGGGATGGTATGTTTGTAATTGGAGATGAAGAAAAAGACGAAGAAGTTTATGCTCTACGTCCAATGACTTGCCCATTTCAATATTATGTATATAAAAATAGCCAGAAAAGCTATAGGGATTTGCCGATTCGCTATAATGAAACATCTACCTTGTTTAGAAATGAAGATTCAGGAGAGATGCATGGATTAATTCGTATAAGACAGTTTACTCTTTCTGAAGGTCATATTATATGTGCTCCAGACCAAGTAGAAGGAGAAATAAGAGATACCTTAGACCTAATTAATTACATTATGAAAACTCTTGGAATACTTGATAAAGTGTCATTCCGTTTCTCAAAATGGGATCCAAATAAGAAGGAAAAATACCTTGGAACAGAAG
>CAZUDG010000193.1:0-1542 GCA_964618775.1 uncultured Lachnospiraceae bacterium
TAAGGGTTCCATTGTTTCGAACCACAAAAGTCACCCTTATTATGTTGTTATACCAGGTTCCTGTGGGCAGGTAGAGGTTTCGTAAGTATCTAATTAATAGGATATAAGAGGAGAGATTATTTATGAATGAAAATTTAAGAAATGAGAATCTATTTGATTTGACTCAAACAATAGCAAAGGATATATTTGCTCAAACTACTTATCCATGGGAGGTATTGCCTAAGATTTCTAGCTTTATATTAGAGCTAGGAGCAACCCTTCCTTATGATGAATACGATCAAATTGGTGAAGATATATGGATTGCAAAAAGTGCAAAGGTAGCGGAAAGTGCAAGCATTACAGGGCCTGCAATTATAGGAAAAGATACAGAGATTCGTCACTGTGCATTTATTAGAGGTAATGCTATTGTTGGTGAAGGTGCTGTAGTTGGTAACTCAACAGAACTTAAAAATGTCATACTATTTAATGAAGTTCAAGTTCCTCATTACAATTATGTAGGAGATTCTATATTAGGCTATAGGGCCCACATGGGTGCAGGCTCTATTACATCTAATGTAAAATCTGATAGAACATTAGTGACTATTAGGAATTCAGACAATAAGATTTCAACTAATCTAAAGAAGGTAGGGGCCTTAATAGGAGATAATGTTGAGGTTGGTTGTAATGCTGTTTTAAATCCAGGAACAATTATAGGAAGAGATTCAGCAATATATCCTTTATCTATGGTTAGAGGATGTGTTCCGGAAAATTCTATATATAAGCAAGTAGATACTATTGTTCCTAAAGAGTAATAAAATTATGGGACTTATCATTTATCATTAAAAGTAAAGAGAACCCCTTCTAAAGTTTGAAAAAAACTTAGGAGGGGTAAATTTTATTATTAAATCAATATTTAAAATCTGCAAAATCTAAAGATGTTTCTAAAATTCTAACTAGCCCCTCAAGGCCCTTCTTATCATCTTCATCGAATCTATCCAATATTGGACTATCAATATCTAAGACTCCCACAACTTTATCTTTATAAAATATAGGAATAACTATTTCTGATAATGAAGCACTATCACATGCTATATGACCAGGGAAGTCATGGACATCAGGAACAAGGATTGTCTCTTTGGCCTTGTATGCTGTTCCGCAAACACCTTTGCCAAAGCCAATGTGGACACAGGCAACATTTCCTTGAAATGGACCTAATAATAATTCTTCATTATGTACAAGGTAAAACCCAGCCCAGTTAACATGTTCAAGGGTGTTATATAAGAGAGCACTTGTATTACTTAGGCCAGCTATAACATGGGGTTCCCCATCTAATAGTCCTGATAAGTTAGAATGTAATTGTTCGTATTGTTTAGCTTTTTCTTTATTCAAATTATTGTTTGAGTTTTTCATTAAAATCTCCTTTAAATGGTATGTATAATAGGGTACAATATTGGTACCAAATATTGGTACCAGGTACCCTAGGTAAAACGGTGCAAAGGTGCATATAGTCAATGTTTCATCGTCAACCGATGGTACCAGGTACCATTCATTATAAGTAAAGGG
>CAZUDG010000194.1:0-1511 GCA_964618775.1 uncultured Lachnospiraceae bacterium
CAGGAGGTGATAGTATTCCAAGAAAACCAAGAATATGGTACCCAGGTGCGAAGTATCATATTATGAACAGAGGTAATCGCAGAACCATTATATTTCAAGATGATGAAGATTACCAAACATTTCTATTCTTTCTAACTAATGCACAAGAAAGATTCCCGTTTTTTCTTATTTCCTATTGTCTAATGACAAATCACATCCACTTACAAATAGAAACTATTACACATCAACCAGGAAAAATAATGCAATATATCTTAACGAACTATTCCAATTATTACAATACTAAGTATGGGTACATTGGTCATCTTTTCCAAGGTAGATATCAAGGAGAAATTATAGATAATGATGGCTATATGCTCCAAACAAGCAGATACATACATCTTAATCCTGTGAAGGCAAAGATTGTAGAAAAACCTGCAGACTATAAATGGAGTAGTTATTGCGTATTCATAGGTGAGTCAATATATGATTTAGTCAGTGAATATAAGATATTAGATTATTTTGCAGGTGACGAGAAGAGTAAATTTAAGGGTTATAAGGATTATGTTGAACGTGAATTAATTAAGTTTAGCAAAGGAGTTATTGAGGAAGTTATGTCAGATGAAGTTATTCAATTTGAGGAAAGGGTGGTGGAAGATGGCGACCCTAGTTAATAGTTTCTCCATTGATGGAATTGAAGGGTACCTAGTAGAATGTGAGACTGACACAATGTTTGGAGAACAACGAATATCTATTATTGGTCTGGGTGATCAAGCAATTAAGGAAGCTGGAGAACGTATTCAGTCTACAATTATTCATAAAGAATATGATTTTCCTAAGATGAAGATTGTAATTAACTTAGCACCAAGTCATATTAAGAAAAGGGGTTCTCATTTTGACTTGGCAATGGCAGTTGGCTTGCTTGCACAAACTAGTCAAATAACAGTAAAGGATTTAGAAGGTTATGGTTTTATAGGTGAGTTGTCTCTAAATGGCAAAATAAGAGCTTGTAATGGTGTTCTTCCAATGGTAATAGCTGCAAAGAAAGCAAATATAAAAAGTATTATAGTTCCTACCGATAATATAGAAGAAGCAAGGTTGGTTAAGAATATTGATGTTTATGGTTTTTCAGATATCCAAGATGTTATAGACTTTCTAGAAGGAAGAAATGAAGCTAGCCCAAGTACTGTTGATAATTTATTAGATGAACATCAGGATTATCAAGTGGATTTCAGTGAAGTAAAGGGGCAGGATATACTTATTGATTATATAGTTGTTGCAGCAGCTGGAGGTCATAACATGGTTATGATTGGTGAACCAGGTTGTGGAAAGTCTATGATAGCATCAAGAATACCAACGATTCTTCCTAAAATGAGTGAAGAAGAGTCTTTGGAGGTAACAAAGATTTATAGTGTCTCGGGATTATTAAGAAGTAATTCGGATTTAATGACCACAAGACCATATCGTGCACCTCATCATAGTGCTTCCCTCAATTCGTTGATAGGTGGTGGAAATTTTGCGATGCCAGGAGAAGT
>CAZUDG010000195.1:0-1511 GCA_964618775.1 uncultured Lachnospiraceae bacterium
GTATGGAATGTACGCATTGTAAGCTGAGTTCCTGGTTCACCAATTGATTGAGCAGCAATAATTCCAACAGCCTCACCAACTTGTACAGGCTCACCAGTAGCCAAGTTAGATCCATAACATTTTGTACATACTCCTGTTTGTGTATCACATGTAAGTATTGTACGTATCTTAACTTTAGCTCCGTTACCGGCATCTTGAACTGCTTTTGTCGCCATAATTCTGCTAGCTCTCTTTGGTGTTATCATATGGTTTTTCTTAACTATGATATCCCCATTATCATCTAACAAGGTCTCTGCAGAATTCCTACCAGTAATTCTCTCTTCTAAACCTTCAATTACTTCATCACCATCAGTGAATGCTTTTACCCAAATTCCTTTTATTTCTCCACTATCATGGCTACAGTCTTTTTCTCTTACAATAACATCTTGTGATACGTCAACTAAACGACGAGTTAAATACCCAGAGTCAGCTGTACGTAAAGCAGTATCTGATAATCCTTTTCTCGCACCATGAGCAGAGATAAAGTATTCTAAAACATCAAGGCCTTCACGGAAGTTTGATTTAATAGGAAGTTCAATTGTACGTCCTGATGTATCAGACATCAATCCACGCATTCCTGCAAGCTGTTTAATCTGTTTGTCAGAACCACGTGCACCAGAATTAGCCATCATATAAATGTTATTATACTCATCTAATTCTTCAAGCAAGATATCTGTAACCTTGTCATCTGCTTCTTTCCATGTTGCCACCACTTCTTTATACCTTTCATTATCTGTAACTAAACCACGACGATATTTTTTGGAGATAGCATCTACCTTTTCTTCTGCCTCAGCAATGATGTCTTTTTTTCCTTCCGGCACAGTCATATCAGAAATTGAAACGGTCATAGCTGCTTGGGTTGAATATTTAAATCCTAAATCTTTAATATCATCTAATATTTCAGCCGTCTTAGTTGAACCATGAGTATTGATATATTTTTCAAGGATCTGTTTTAATTGTTTTTTAGCTACATGAAAATCCACTTCAAGTTTTAAGAAGTTTTCTTTCTTTGTTCTATCAATAAAACCCAAATCTTGACTTATTGATTCATTAAATATAAAGCGACCAAGAGTAGACTCTATAATTCTCGATTCTTTATTACCTTCATTGTTAATACCAGTTCTCTTTACTTTTATTTTTGAATGTAAGGAGATTAGTTCGTTTTCATAGGCAAGAATAGCTTCGTTTACATCTTTAAAGTAATGCCCTTCACCTTTTTGTTCTTCCTTTTCCATAGTTAGATAATAAATACCTAGAACCATATCCTGAGAAGGAACGGCTACTGGTCCACCATCTGAAGGTTTTAAAAGGTTATTAGGTGACAACAATAAGAAACGACATTCTGCCTGTGCTTCAACTGATAACGGGACATGTATTGCCATTTGATCACCATCGAAATCCGCATTAAATGCAGTACATACTAATGGATGAAGTTTTATAGCCTTTCCTTCCACAAGAACAGGCTCAAATGC
>CAZUDG010000196.1:0-1503 GCA_964618775.1 uncultured Lachnospiraceae bacterium
ATAAAGTATAAACACTGTTCATACTTTATTCATGGAGTCTGACACAAATGTTATTATTGGTGGAGCCCTTGGAGCTATTCTAGCAATGAAAATATTTCGTCACAAAACAAAGAAAACAAAGAAAGGGTATTTGCGAAAATTATAGGTGACTAAGACCTAGTATATATTAAATATCATCAGACTTCATGTGGCTATGCTTAGATTCTGTTAATTAAAAAACCCAACAAGTGATTTGTTGGGTTTTGATTATATTACGCACTATAATATTTATGTGTTATGCCATAATATGGATTCGCAAGAGGTTGGACGTATCAGTGTGGAAACTGGACAATAAGAATTTTTGTTTACGGTAGCTACGCTTCATCTTGAAAATGGTACAGGATCTCCTTGTACACCAGTAGTAGTATTTTAATTTGTAGTAACTCACAATGACTTTTGTGTCAGTCGTTGTGGGAATTTATCAACTCCTGTGTCTATACTAAAATCTAATTAAGCTTTTTTATTTTATTAACTGCAAGATCTCTTTCTTCTTTAGAAAGTTCTCTGCCTTCCTTATAATTTTCAATAAAATATGTAAGCTGGTCTACCTTAATTATCTTCACCGGAGAGTTTAGTGCTCCTTCAATTATGCTCTCCACATTTGCCCAAATAACCAAATCCACTATAGGTAGTTTACCTTCTAGAATATTATCTAAAACCTTATGATGCCTTTGAATTTGAAAAACTGGGTTTTCTGTACCTATTTTTTGGCTATTTACAATCCTATACCAATTACCCTCAATATCAATAGTAAGGTCTCCAATATAATTCTTAGTCTCTATGTTGAATATAGCCCTGTCTCCAACAACTATACTATCAAATTCTTGTGGTTCTCCACCATCGGAAAGTTTTACATTATTAAATACTTTAAATCTTTTTTTATCTAACCACTTTAAGGCATAGCCCACTTGCTTTTCTCCTTCTTGACCTGCTTTCCTTATCTTTTCTTCGCTATATGCATTATTGTTTTGTCTAGGAGGATGAACCCCAGAGGTTCCTTTTTTTCTAAGGGTTTCACACAAATTTAATCTTATATTATAATCTATAGTCTCTATATCTTTAACATAATAATATGTATTCCTAAGCTTTCTCCAATAAGTAGGGTGGTTACCTAGTATTGCTCTTCTTATAAATTTTGTGAATTTTTTTACAGTTTCATTAGAAGGGTTCTTCCTTATGGCCCTAGTTAATATATTTAGCTCAATTGTAGACCATATTGAATATAAAAATATAAAAGCAAAAAAGAGAAAAAATAATCCACCAATAAGATCGGGGTTTTTAATAATAAATGCTATAATTCCAAGTGATGGGTAAAATAAATATATAACCCATTTCTGAGTTGTTGCAACTATAAGTATATCTTGTTATAATTTAATTATAGAATTATACTTTTTATTGCATAGCGAAACACCTGTGGTTATATATTAAACTCAGGAGGATATGTGAAAGATAAACTTAATACGG
>CAZUDG010000197.1:0-1500 GCA_964618775.1 uncultured Lachnospiraceae bacterium
CTTTTTACTAATAATAATAGTTACTGTAGAATTAAAATCTACTGTTTCAGGCTCTTTTTCATTCCAAGGTGCTCTAGGGTCATTTTCAGCACCTAATGGTAAATTTTTATTCATATCATTGTTTTTTATGATTTCTTTCATACCAATTAAGGTCTAATATTTTTAGACTAGCTTTAGCATATGCTACCTTTTCTCGATATTGCTCTCTAGTTAATTCAAAAAACTCAAGAAAGCCATTATTAAACTTCTTTTTAAGTTCCTCTTTAGAGTTAGCTCTTATATAGCCAACTACATAGCCATGGTCATTAGGACCCCAAGCTCCATCTTCTCTGATTTCAAATATCTTACTCATATCTTTTTTCCGTCATTTGTTTTATATACTTTGGTTTCAAATACATTTCACAATCCCAAGTTCCATCATCTTGATTTCTGAAAGGTTCAAAACTATCAAAAGCTTGCATAATAGGATTTGGATTAGCTATTGCTCTTTTACAAACTGATTTTAAAGGGCAATCTGAATTTCTACACATTGTTATATCTGCCATAATTGTCTTATTTAAATTAGTAAGGCTTAAAAGATATTCTAATAAAATCTTTTGTTTTCACAAATTGAATTTTACCCATGATATGATGGTGTTCAATATCTAATCGCCTCATCACTATATCAAAAAGATAATTATTCGCCTGCATATTTTTCCCATCTAGATGGTGGTCCCAAATATAACACTCTCCTAAATGAAACAATGCTTGAATTGCATCATCTGCTAATCTTGTTGTTCTGCCACTTGCTCTCATTTTATACTTTTAAATTATTAAATACATTCATTACTTTATCAGTGTACCATTGTCCTGCACCAGGATTATGTAGCTTGATAGCCTTCTTAATATTTTTATTAGGATTATAATGTGCTTGGTAAATTTCAAACATCTCTATGGACTTCTCAATGTCTGTCCTATGTTCTAAAAGATAGATATCCTCTTTCAAGATTCTATTCACCTCTCTAACATATATAGGTGTTATTTGTAATATACCAAGGTCATTTGTTTTTCCTACTGCAAAGGGATTTCCTTCACTTTCTACTTGTATCAATGCTTCTATCAACATTTCCCAATCACTTAATGGTTCAATCTGAACTATAGGTGTATCTATACTATCACTCTTAGAGAGGTCAAAATTTAGAAAAAGAATTAATGTTGATAAGATTAAAATCTTTTTCATCTTATCTTATTTTATGTGTATCCATATTTACTAAAGAATACAAAGGTACCAATTTCCTCGCATTCTATAACATATTCCCACACATCATCTGTCAATTCTTCTTTACCACGCATATAATCAGAGTAATACAATTCTTCAAAATCATATTTCTTATCAATAGCTATCTTAGCAATGTTTATTTTTTCTTTTTCTGTCATTTTAATTTTAATAAAAAGAACTACCCTAGTGGGGTAGTTCTAAATTAAAGAATTCTTCTTCTTTGTTTACAGTATAAGGAAATT